>JBGUVZ010000154.1:0-3831 GCA_045220685.1 Oscillospiraceae bacterium
GTCAAAGATTGTGTTATTCTCATTCACTGGAAGTTTCTCCTTTATAGTTTTAAATATGTAATATGATTACATTTCCATTATACTACATGTGAAGGAAATTGTCAACCCATAAAATGAGAATTCACTTGCAAATTATTTCATAATCGTTTTGTTCTGCTAATATTATTATATCATTTTAGGTATATGTTTTCAATAGAAATCACAAATCACGAAATACAGCCACAGTACAAGCCGAAATCTGTACTGTGGCT
This sequence comes from Oscillospiraceae bacterium, assembly GCA_045220685.1. Taxonomy (GTDB): domain Bacteria; phylum Bacillota; class Clostridia; order Oscillospirales; family Ruminococcaceae; genus HUN007. Next base: position 252 of record JBGUVZ010000154.1, read on the forward strand.
GTATATTATAGTTATTACTTATCAGTATCATCAGATACCTTTTCTGTATCCGAAAAATCTATAACCCTGTCGCATATCTCCAGTGCCGCAGGACGGTGTGTGACGATAACAACTGTCTTATCTGTCATACTCCTGAGATTTTGCAGGAGCTTTTTCTCGGTATCGGAATCAAGCGCGGAAGTAGATTCATCAAGAAGCAGCACCGGACTTCCGGAATATATTGCCCTTGCAATAGCAATTCTCTGCATTTGTCCTTCAGACAGCCCTGTTCCCCGCTCACCGAGCAGAGTATCGATACCGGCTTCAAGTTCTGACACAAAATCATCGGCACAGGCTATTTTCAAAGCCGTGCTGATACGCTCATCATTCTGCATATCAGCTTTATCTGAAAAGGCTACGATCTCACGGATAGTACCTGACATAAGCTGATTGCCCTGCGGAACATAAGCGAAAAGTCTGTGCCATTCTGCTGATAAAGGTTTCTCACCGTCTTTTCCAATAATATATCGTTCACCACTGTCAAGCTGATAAATGCTCATGAGCAGTTTCAGCACCGTAGATTTTCCGCATCCGCTGTGTCCAGTGAATGCCACATACTCGCCCTTGCCGATCTCAATACTAATGTTTTTAAGAACAACAGGCTGACTTTCCTTTGATAATTTCTTAATACTATCCACAGCTGGATAGTATGTAAAACCGGCGTTTTTCAATCCTAAAGCTCTGAAGTTATCGGAATAATAGTCTCTGACTGTCTCAATATCATACGGAGGATCACCGCTGTCGCCGGTGAACTGTTCGATCTCCATAAGGCGCTCCGCACTTGCCGTCATAGCGTAGAAACGAGGAAGATACCCCGTAATATTGGCAAACGGAGCCTGTATCTGGGAAATGAGCTGAGTAATTGCTGTGAGCGTACCATAGCTGACAGTTCCGAGAAGTATCCCGTAGCCGCAGTAGCATACACCAAACAGGTACATTCCATTCATTGCAAATCCGAATCCGATATTGCAGAAATTAGAAAAATGATTTTTCTTCATACGGGCTGCTTTGTGTTTTATCATGAGTTCACCAGCTGCCTCTTCCGTCTGCTGTTCGGCGGCAAACGAGCGTATGATCATCATACTGCCTATATGCTCCTGCAGAAAGATACGCAGCTTGCCGTCACGCTCCTGTACCTGTTTATGAAGTTTTTTCATAATCTTTCGGAAAGCGTAAGTAAACATTAACATTAATACTCCGCAGGGCAGAAGTACGCAGGCAAAACGCCATTCAAGTACAATCATCATAATGACTGCGCTTATCAGCTTGACTATCATCCCGGCAAGTCCCGGAAGAATCTCCACATATCCGCTTGCGACAACAACCGTATCATTGGTGAGCCTGTTCAGCCATTCTCCTGAATGTACGGCGTTCACACTTGCAAAATCCTTGTGCAGTATGTTTTTCATAAGACGAGCCTTGAATATATTTTCAAACGTTGCTCTGGAAAGCTCGTTAAGCCAGCGTATGATTGCGCTCAGACCTATCTGACCTGATACAAGCAGACCGGTATAGATTACATATAACCAGAATTCACTTTTATCGTGAGCTGTCGCCATATCTACGATATTTCGCAGAAGCAAGGCATACAGCACACCACTTGCACCGTAAAGGGTCTGCATGATCATCAGACCGAGAATATATAGTTTCTTCCGCTCCGGAACGGCATACAGCCATTTTATTGCGTTATTTCTTTTCATATTTTAGTTTCAGCCATTTCGGGAATTGTTTTGCTTTGAGGATAAATGCCCGTATCGGGAAGAAGTCACACCAGAGGTGAACATAAGCTTTATATTTCCAGCTGGTTACGTGTATTTCCTTTCCGTTACGGACAACAGCAGTAAGAACGCCTATAATATGCTTATCCGTGATACCGTATTCCTTGCCATAGCGGTTATCTCCGCAGATAACATAATCATCATCACGGACTTTCAGTATTCTGTGAAGCACGTACTGACCACTGTCACGCTTATACAGCGGAACATCGTACTTATTAAGTCTCCCCTGCGGCTTTTCGATGATCAGAATATCTCTGTTCTGTTTAATAAGCGGCATCATGCTGTCACCGACATTCGTATAAAGGAGTCTGCCGTCACGTTCTATAACATCTTCAAACTTAGTCATTGCATTCCCTCATAAGCGACCTTTGCAGCAGAAATATCCATATTACAGCCAAGCCTGTAAAACCTTACTTTTTCCGAAAGTCTGTCCACAAGTGAAAGAGTCTTCATCATTTTCACAGCATCTGCCGGACGGTACATCTGCTGCACAAGCAGTGCATATACATGTTCAGCCGCAGCAGTTTCGATGTGATTTTCATTCGCTCTTGTCAGAATACAGATAGCTTTAAGCGGAACGGATATATTCGCTCCCAGCCTGTGTTTGCCGTTGTATGGTGTTCCATAAGCAATAACTCCGTCATCTGTGATTTTCAGCAGCGGCTTGTCATCGTTCACCATAACTGCACGGTCACCGAAATACTCACGCCACAGACGTGTATGCGTGGATTTGCCTGTGCCTGACTTCGCCGTAAAAAGATAACCCGCACCATCCACAGCAATTACTGAGCCATGAAACAGTACAGTATCATAATCTGTCATTTTCTCAGCTATCTTACGGTATACTGCCAATTCTTCAAGATAGCTGTCCGGAAACTGCCGTACCGGTATACCCTCGGTCTCGTCCTCACGTGCAGACTTCTCACGCTCATAGTCAATGTCCGACTGCGTGGTAGTTACTGAATAATCAGCGTTTTCGTCTGTAATATAGTCAGAGCAGTATTCATGTACCTCGTTATAGACCGAAGTAACTTCAACTACCTTATCTGCTATCCTGTACTTTCCTGTTATCATATTTTTTTACTGCCTTTATCATTAATTTCAGTATGTCACGCCGTGTTATAAGGGCACGTCCGCATCGAATTATTATGCCCACAGGATACAGTAAAGGGCTTTTTGCTGTAAACGGTACAGAATCATTCATCAGCTTACGGGAAATAAAAATGTTGTTTATCCAGAATGAAAGCTTTGTCTGTTTTTTCAGTTTCTTTATGACGGAGTATTGGAACGAACCGTATGTTCCTGCTTCAAGATAAGACATAAGCATATCTGTCTCGTCATCGGTCAGATCAGGAATTGTGTCGGAGGAAAACACCATGACTGCAAGCTGTCTTCGTTCTTTCTCATAATCGGCTATTTCAAGCTTCCCGCACTGCTCCGTGATGTAATTCCAGTCAAGCATATCGCCTTTGGATTTGCAGTACACGTAACAGTCAAGCAGTGAACGAATGCCGGTACCGCTTCCACTGTAATGTTTCCATTCATGTGCGGTCATGAAAACATAAAAATCATCATCTGAAAAGTGATAACCGTAGTTATTGTCTTCATCCTTTACAAGTAATTGGTTTGTATCTGCATAATATTTATACAGCGGTTCAGCATGAAGAGAACAGAAAAGTGCTCTGTGCAGTTCAAAATTAAGCACAGGCGGTTTCAGGTATTCGTCATGATAAAATTCACCCATGCTCTCAGCAGTATAGCCA
>JBGUVZ010000155.1:0-4884 GCA_045220685.1 Oscillospiraceae bacterium
GTATCCGTCTATTGATCCGTCAGCATCAGTACAGCTTTTCATGGTTGCAGCGTAAGGAAGCTGAAGGCTTTCAAGATTAACGCATCCGTTTAACATATGTATTCCCATAGAAGTAACGGATTCAGGAATAGTGAGGTCGTGTATGCCGGTACAGTTCAGGAATACTTTATCACTGATTTTTTCAAGACCGTTGTTGAGTTTGATATCACTGATAGAAGTGCAGCTCTCGAAAGCACATGTGTCAATTGATCTTAATGAATCCGGAAGCTTTATTTCCTCAAGAGAAGTGCAGTAATAAAATGCATATGTACCTATGTGGCTGATCTCTGTTTTACTGAGATCTATCTCTTTGAGAGTAGGCATACCGGCAAATGCGTAATTTGGAACCTTTTCGCCGCCTGTTATAGTAATTTTTGAAAGAGCATATTCATTAAAGTTTCTAGTGTCATTTCCATATCCGCTGTGAGCAATAAAAAGATCAGAAACAGAACAGTATCCGTCTATCGCTCCGTCTGCCATTACAGATGTTTTAGCAACTGCAGCATAAGGAAGTGTAAGAGTTTCTAAGTTTGTACATCCATTGAAAAATCCGATACCCATGGATGTAACATTATCCGGGATAACTATTTCTGTGATGCCTGTACAGTCCTTGAATGCATAATCACCTATACTCTGATATGATTCAGGAATGGTGATGTCAGTAAGATTCTTGCAGTTATCAAAGACATTTCCTCCGAGACTTGTGATCTTTTTGTTGTCTGGAAGAGTTTTGATTTTGGTGTTTGAATAACAATAATTTCCCAATGATTCGATATTATCATTAAGAATTACATTTTCAAGGCTGGTACAGTTATGAAATGCGAAATTACCTATCGAAGAAGCTTTTGACTTGCTTAAGTCGATTTCTTTCAGAGTAGACATACCTGTAAAAGCGTAATCAGCTATTTTTTCACCGCCGGTTACAGTGATTTTTGAAATAGCATATCCGTTGTAGAGGTTGACGTCGTTGGCATATCCGCTGTGAGCTATAAAAAGATCAGAAACAGAACTGTATCCGCCTACTGATCCGTCAGTATCAGTACAGCTTTTATTCGCTGCAGCGTAAGGAATCTGAAGGGTTTCAAGATTAACGCATCCGTTTAACATATTTACTCCCATAGAAGTAACTGATTCAGGAATAGTGAGGTCGTGGATGCCGGTGCAGTTAAGGAATATTTTTTCGCCGATTTTTTCAAGACCGTTGTTGAGTTTAATATTACTGATAGACTTACAGTTTTCGAAAGCACCCTCGTCAATTGATCTTAATGAATCAGGAAGTTTGATCTCCTCAAGTGAAATGCAGTTACCAAATGCAAATGTACCTATGTGACTGATCTTTGTATTGCTGAGATCTATCTCCTTGAGAGTAGACATGCCGGAAAAAGCGTAATTCGGTATCTTCTCACCGCCGGTTATAGTAATTTTTGAAATAGCATAATCATTAAAGAGGTTAATGTCATTTCCATATCCGCTGTGAGCGATAAAAAGATCAGAAACAGAACTATATCCGTCAAATGATCCTTCTGTTATAGTACTGTATTTATCGACAGCAGCGTAAGGAAGCTGAAGAGTTTCAAGCTTTGTGCATCCTCTCAGCATGTTTATGCCCATTTTAGTAACGGAATCTGGTATAACAAGCTCTTTGATAACACTGCAGTTTTCAAATGCAGAATCCCAGATCTGTTCAAGACGATTACCGAGTTTTATTTCCTTAAATGAAGAGCAGTCTGCGAAAGAGTGGTTTCCGATGGATGTAACCGTGTCCGGTATAACAAGAACACCTGCTTCTGCTTTTGTTATGTCATCACATGAAGTTGCGCTGAGATTCTTAAATCCGGCGAAAGCAAAGTCACCTATTTTAGTTATCACACGACCGTTATCCGGATCCTCATTTTCAAACAGGATCTGAGTTACCAGCTCTGCGTTTTTAAACTGGCATTTAGTAGAGGATTCTATTGAACCGTAACCATGAACTCTCAGAAGACCATTGCTGTAAATGTAACCGTAAATGTCAATACCGATTCTGACAGTTTCAATAATGTCCTCATCAGCCGGAATGGCAGTAATAAGAGGGGCCGCATTTTCGTTTTCTACAGCAACTGCTGTGTCAGCGGAATACTGAGTCAGGACACCGGCATCCGGCGTTAAAGCTGCTGTACATATAAGGGTACTCATTACCCCTGCGATAATTTTCTTATGCATTTCTTACTCTCCTTTAGAATAAATAGATATTTTCAACGTACATAATTTTTTACTGTACATCAAAATATACAACACACGTAAATTATATCTTTGATGTTTGAATAATAGCAAGTCAAATATTGCGGTTATAAATCAGTCAGCACCGCCGCCGCCACAGCTGGAGCAGCTTGAACAACTCGAACAACTTGAACAGCTTGAGCAGCTGCTTCCGGATCTGAGTGAGGCTGACTCGTTCGGGTCGTACGGGTGATTGGTGTATAGGTAATAGCACAGGGTGTTAAGACTGTCGCGATTGTCCGGCTCAGTTTTTTCAGCAGTACCCTCCGCATTGTAAATAAGCGAGAGAACAGTGCTGCTGTCGATTCTGCCGGTACGCTTTAATAAGTTTATGCAGTCGTATGAACTTACTTTGCTGTTTACATAAGGAGCGGTTTTTGACCAGAATTTGATATCAGATTTGATCTCATCAAGAGCTTTTGAATCTTCAAGCTGGTTGTAGAGTGTACTGATATTGAAGTTTGAGTAATACTTATCGTTCCATTCATCGATCATGTTGTGGAATTGGTAGAGCGCTTCAGGGTCATCAAGCACTTCACTTATCTGATCATATGTGATGAATGTTGTATTTCCGTCATCGTATGACTTGAACGTTTCAAGCATAAGGTTTAAGAAGGAGAGAGCGGCCTCATCCTGTACGCTGTCGCCGGTGCGTCTGTAACTGTTCTGAATTGAAATTCCGTTATCATCAAAATTAACATTGCCGTTCTTGGCAAGATCGAATAATTCCAGATAGAACAGGATAAACTCTTCTTTTGAATAAAAATAATTATTATTGATAGTAGCATACCATACATATGGGATGTTATGGCGTTCAATTCTCTCAGCTGCATTTTTAAGACAGTCCGGATTTTTGGCCAGTGCTTTTTTCGCCTTTCTTGAAGGAGCCTTGATCGCAGTATAGATCGAACCGAATATTATGAATATAAATGCCAGGCCGACTGCGATTATAGCCATATCGTCAGAATCGTCTCCTCCTGTCGATCTGTTTACAGATGCAGGTGAAGCGTAATCGTCTCCGGTCATGAACGCCGGTACTTCAATATCTGCTACACGTACAAGTTCGGAAAATCCGTTCAGTTCCATTTCTGCTTTAATCTTGTACATGCCGATGCGATTGGATGATGTACATATAATAGTGTTTCCGTCACATTCGTATTTTCCGTCTGAAACAGTAACGTTTACTATGCCGGATGACGGAGTTTTTATCACTGCACGGACATCTTTTACTGATTTTGTAAACTCGGCACCGATAAAGCGGAAACAGAAATTCGCATGGTCGAATTCGTCATGACGTACAGCGTCCGGGATCAGATATGTTATCTTATAGTTCACAGTTTCATTCTCTGCGTGCTGGAACCAGTGTATCGTATAACGGTCTGAACCGTTTTCCAGATAATAATGTCCGTCATTGCGGTCTGTGTTGTACTGCGGTTCTGCTTCGACACCGTTTATCTGACATGACTGAACCTGAATATCCTTGATATATTCAAGCTGATTGTTCGGCTTCAGTATTTCCTTGTAGAATCTTGTGAAGCTTCCGCGGGTAAATGTCAGATTCCAGTCTTCAGTAATAAGTGCATCACCGTTTTCTTCGAGGACTGCAGTGAATTCTGCGCTGTCAACACGATATTCCTTTGAATCTGCACTGACACTGAGTACCGGTACCATAAGCATGATCACAACTATGAAGACAGATGAGATCAGATGTTTGATTGTTTTTGTTTTGTTTTTCATGATTATCTCCTTTTTATTAATAGTAGCAGTTTACATCTTTGTGATTGTAACTGCCAGTCATGGCATAGCTTAGGCATTTCGCCCCGCCTCTGCACAGTTCCGCTTTCGGACATGAGATGCATTCGTCAGGAAACTTAAAAGCCTTAAGTTCCTTTATAACCGTACTTTCCGAGTAAAGCGCGGACAAATCTTTTTCAAGACAGTTTCCAATAGGGATTGGAAGACGTCGGCAGGGAAGAAGCGTTCCGTCTGCAAGCAGTGTTAGCAAGGTCACTCCGGCAGAACACTGATAGTAACAGCTGCCGCCTTCAAGAAACTGCATTGCTCGGTTTAAATGTACATCTGTTTTTGAAAAAACAGTTTTTCGCGAGTGTTCCTTTGTGAGCAGACTTATGACTTCCCAGTATTCATCGGTTGAGAGCACCATTTCCGTATTGCTGCCCATTGGGATAAGTCTGTCGGTCCAGAAACGGTCGATGCCTTTGCGGCGCACCGTCTTAATTACCTGTTTTAACTCTTTGAAATTTCCTTTATGGCAAGTAAATGAAACCATGGTCTGTATACTGTGCTTTTTAAGAAGTTCAAGACCTTTAAATGCCTTATCAAAGTTTCCAGCACCGCGTATGGCATCGTGAGTTTTTCGCGTGCCGTCAATGCTTACCTGAACAAAGGAAAGATTCTGCGCTCCGCTTAGTTTCAGAGCAGTATCATCGCCGATAAGCGTACCGTTTGTGAGCAGTCCGTAACTTATTCCGTGCTCATCGCACAGTTTCATAAGATAAAACAGATCCGGTGAAAGCAGCGGTTCACCGCCTGTGAAATTGATATGACCGTGAAATTTGTTTTCAA
>JBGUVZ010000156.1:0-3514 GCA_045220685.1 Oscillospiraceae bacterium
CCGGTAATAGAGAATATACTGAAATACAGACAGTTGAGCAAGCTCAACTCCACCTATGTTGAAGGTCTTCTTAAAACTGTTGCTGATGACGGCAGGATACACAGTGTGTTCAAACAGACAGAAACAAGAACAGGACGTATTTCATCCACAGAGCCGAACATGCAGAACATTCCGGTAAGGACTGAGCTCGGAAGCCAGATGAGAAAGTTCTTTACTTCAGGAGAGGGCAGGGTTCTTCTTGATGCCGACTACAGTCAGATCGAACTGCGTATTCTTGCACATATGTGCGGAGATGAGAATATGCAGCAGGCATTTAGGGACGGTACTGACATCCATACCATGACTGCATCTCAGGTATTTGACATGCCGCCTGTAATGGTCACCAGCGCTATGAGAAGCGCCGCTAAGGCGGTTAACTTCGGTATTATATACGGAATAGGGGCGTTCTCTCTCTCGAAGGATATAGGCGTTTCTGTTGCGGAAGCAGACCGTTACATAAAGAATTATCTTAAAAACTATTCTGCAGTAGGTTCATTTATGGATCAGACTGTGCAGACAGCACAGGAAACAGGATATGTTTATACCATGTTCGGCAGAAGAAGAGCTGTTCCGGAACTTCGCGCCTCCAATAAGATGGTACAGGCAGCAGGAAAGCGTATTGCGATGAACACTCCGGTGCAGGGTTCTGCAGCGGATATAATCAAGATAGCAATGGTAAGAGTATATAAAAGACTTCGTGAAGAAGGACTTGATGCTGATCTTATTCTTCAGGTACACGACGAACTTATAGTTGAAGTTTCAGAGGCAGATGCTGAACGTGCTGCAAAGATACTTTCCGAGGAAATGACAGGTGCCGCAGACTTAAGTGTACCGCTTATCGCTGACGTAAACAAAGGCAGGACTTGGTATGATGCAAAGGGATGATGTAACGGTAAGAATGGCCGTTCTCAAAGACGTTATCAGACTTGCGGAACTTGACCGGAATATTTTTGCAGACTTCTGGAGCGAAAAGGCTTTCATTTCAAGTGTGGACAGCAAAATGGAGATAGTGCCGGTAGTTACTCTTAATGATACGGATGAAATAATCGCATATGCCGCTGTATCCTTTGTGCTTGATGAGTGCAATATAAACAGGATAGCAGTTGCGCCGGAATTTCGCGGCAGGGGACTTGGAACATATCTTCTCGGCTGCATAGAGGATCTTCTTCCGCCTGAAGTGAGCATATTTAATCTTGAAGTGCGTGAAAGCAATGTATACGCTATTGAAATGTATGAAAAATTCGGGTATACTGTATTAGGCAGAAGAAAAAATTTTTACAGGTGTCCTGCTGAGGATGCACTGCTCATGACTAAACGAAAGGTTTGATTACAGATGCTAATATTGGGTATTGAAAGTTCATGCGATGAAACTGCGGCCAGCGTTTCGGAGAACGGAACGACTATTCTTTCATCGGTGATATCGACCCAGATCGAAGAACATAAAAAATACGGCGGAGTAGTGCCGGAAATAGCCTCAAGAAGACACAGTGAAAATATACTCGGCGTTGTACGTGAAGCACTGGACAAGGCGGGAAAGACACTTGATGATATGGACGGTATTGCTGTGACATACGCTCCTGGTCTTATAGGTGCCCTTCTGGTAGGCGTAAGCTTTGCGAAAGGCCTTGCAATGGCGTCTGGAAAGCCTCTTATACCAGTTCATCACATTGCCGGACACATAGCTTCAAACTACATTGCTCACCCTGAACTGGAACCTCCGTATCTCTGTCTGGTGGCAAGCGGCGGACACAGTCATATTATAGAGGTGCTCGACCGTACAGTTTTCCGTGTAGTCGGAAAAACAAGAGACGACGCTGCCGGAGAATGTTTTGACAAATGTGCGAGAGCGCTCGGTTTCCCGTATCCGGGCGGAGTTCATATAGACAAGGCGTCAGCACTTGGTGATCCTGAAGTGTATAAGCTTCCGATACCGCGCGTTGCCGGAAGTGAATATGATTTCAGCTTTTCAGGCCTTAAGACGGCTGTTATAAATATGGTGCACAATGCGTCCCAGAAGGGCATTGAAATAAATAAAAACGACATGGCAGCATCTGTTCAGAAAACTATTTCCGATATACTTGTGTCCAAGACAATTTTAGCGGCAAAGGATCTGGGATATAAAAAGATAGTCCTTGCCGGCGGTGTTTCAGCTAACTCAGGAGTACGCAGTACGCTTACTGCAGCCTGCGAAAAGAACGGATTTGAACTTTTCATGCCGCCTCTTTCACTCTGCGGTGACAACGGTGCAATGATCGCCTGTCAGGGCTACTATAACTATCTTGCAGGCATTACAGCAGATGTAAGTCTTAACGCAGTTGCTACAATGTCAATTGAGAAAATATAAGCTGAGCAATCGAAAAAATCTTTTAATATAAAAATAACAGCGAACGTAAAATTGTGGTTTACGTTCGCTGTATTTTTATTCTTCAGTTGTTTCTTCCTCCGATATTTCCGGCTTTACGATCTTTAACTGAAGTTTTACTATTTTATTTTCGTTCATTTCCATGATCTTTATCTCGAAGCAGTCGCTCTGTATGAGTTCGCCTTCCTTCGGGATGTGACCGGTAAGTTCCATTATCCATCCGCTTACGGTAGTAGCGTTGGTGCGGATGTAGTCTTCCGGATATTCGAGAGTTTCAAGCATTTCGCTAACAGTAAGTTCGCCTGAAATATCGAATGTATCATCATCAGTCTGCGTCATCGGTGATATAACTTCGTCGTTTTCATCGTAGATCTCGCCGACAAGTTCCTCGATGATATCTTCCATAGTGACAATGCCCTTTGTACCGCCGTACTGATCGATTATTACAGACATGTGGGTCTTGGAACGCTGCATCTCATGGAGAGCATCATTTATAGGCTTGAATTCTGAAATAAAAACTACGTCCTGAATAATACGCTGAATATCATTTTTACCTTCAAAGATCATTTTGAAGAAATCTTTCTGGGTGATGATGCCTACTATATTGTCCATAGTTTTTTCGTAAACAGGAAGTCTTGAATACATTTCAGTAAGAAAAACCTGTTTTATCTCATCGACTGGTGTGTTGATCTCAACGCCGACTACTTTGACACGTGGTGTAAGTATCTCACTTACGACCTTTTCGTCGAAGTCAAGGGCGCTTTTTACAAGTTCACTTTCTGATTCCTCAAGTACGCCTTCTTCTTCGATTTCATCTATTATAATGTGTAATTCGTCTTCAGTAACTGAAGGAGACTTGTCCGGATTGGAGTAGAGCTTTGAAACAAAACTTTTTATAGTAGTGAAGATCCATACGATCGGTTTCAGTATAATAATGAGCGTTGAAAGAAATCCGGCGAAGAAGAGCGAGCATTTTTCGGAATTCTCCTTGGCATATGTTTTCGGAAGGATCTCGCCGAAAATAAGAACCACTACTGTCATAACTATAGTAGCGATGCCGACGCCTTTGTTTCCGAAAAGATCAGTGAAAAGAACCGTACTGATGGAAGCGGA
>JBGUVZ010000157.1:0-3171 GCA_045220685.1 Oscillospiraceae bacterium
CATAGGAGTTACGTGTAAAAATTTCTTTGTTTACTTTGAAAAGATACTCGCCCGGTTTCTCGCTGTAAGCGAGCTTTTCAGATTTGCCTTTTGTTTTGTTTGTAAGAACGATGGAATCTTTTCTGTACGTAACTGCATTGAATACTCTTTCGAGCAGATATTCATCATTTTCATATTCAAACACCATTGATCCGCTTATATCAGATCCGTCAAGCGGAAGATATTTTTCACGGATATCTTCACGGTAATTGTTTACCGTGCCGTAGAACATAACTATGATGAAATCCATAACTGCAGTTTTGATATCATCCTCAAGTCCGTAAAGATAATTCATTTTATCTCCGACTGAGAAATCAAGACCGCGTATCGTTCCGAATTTTGTAATATGGATCTCTTTAATTTTCATAGAAACTTACCTCACCGTCAAATGCTTTAAGTCCTATGTACAGAGCGTTTTCGTACTGTTCCTTTTCCTCATCGGAAGTGCATGAACTGATTTTTTCAAGCATTTTCTTTACGAAGATACCCTTAAGAGAAAAGTCTGCAGCAAGATTGTTAATGTCTATATCCGGTCTTGTTCTGTTTGCGACCTTAACGTAATACAGAGTTTCCTCAAGTTCAGTACTGATCTGGTTCACAGCAGGAACGAATCCGTCCGGTGTTTTTCCTGTAAGTGAGATCCTGTACAGATTTTCAGTGTATCTTTCACCGTATTTTTCTTTTAAAGTGTCGTGAATTCTGCCGATTATCTTGGAATTTGTAGTAAGACTGGTTATATCTACTGAAACGTTTTCAAAGGTTCGGCTTGATGTTTCAACAAAAGCGAGATCGGCACGGTGTTTATAAATATAGCCGGTATAAACTCCCTTTTTGCCGCATTCATCAAATCCGCTTCCGTCCGGTGTACCCGAATAGGCGTAAGATGTCATGCCGGCTCTGAGAACGGGGGTAGCGCCATGGAAATGTCCCAGGGCGACGTAGTCAAAGCCTGAATTTTCAATGTCCTTAACTGAAATAGGATTGTACCTGCCTGATTTCTCATCATTTACGAGTTCACCGTGGTAAACAAGAATGTTGATCATTTTATCGTCGGGAGCTTTAATATCTTTTCCGCATCCGTCCTGATAGCTTCCAAGGAATGATGAACCGCAGATTCTGAGATTTTTGTCCGGAAACTCAAGCAAGGTATATTTTTTGAATATGATGTTTACGTTAGGAGACCAGTCATCGTCGCTGTAAGGCGAATCAACGGCGAAATAATCGTGGTTTCCGGCAGCAATAACAACAATTGTTTCCGGTATGGATGCAAATGCGTTTTTTACTTCGGTCAGTGCAGCTGAGTCGATGTGGTTGCTGTCAAAAAGGTCGCCTGCAATGATAAGAAGTTCGATACCCTGACCTGAGCAGATCTTGGTGATCTTCTTCAGTGTGTTAAGTATTTCGGCCTGTCTTGAAGCAGCATTGTTTTTCAGAAACGAAAGCTCTGCACCAATATGAAGGTCTGCGCAATGCAGTATTTTTATTCGGTCATTCATTAAAAATAAACTCCTTCATAAAGTATATTTTTTTACTATATATAATTATAGCATGATTTAGCAAAATAGTAAAGGATTTATGAACAGATGTTGATATAAAATTAACGTCATATATCAGTGATTATGCCGAATATTTAATTAAACGTACAACTTAAGTTAAGTTCTGCGTTATTTGTATGGTTCTGAGCTTTTATTTCCTATTGTGTTAAGGCTAAAAAAATGCTATAATATAAGGTATATTAAATTCAGAACGATCATTACAGGAGAGATATTTAAGGGTATGAAGAAATGGATAATAGGAGATCCGGATACGAAAATCGCCGGAAAGATCTCCTCAGGAAGTGATCTGACGCCTCTTTGTGCGGAAGTGCTTGTTTCAAGAGGCATTACAGATCTTAAAGCAGCTGCTGAACTTATCAGGGCCGATTCTCTGGAATCACCATATCAGATAAAGGACATGGAAAAAGCAGCTGAAATAATAAATGCTGCAGCCGCAGAGGGAAAAAGGATCTGTATTTACGGAGACTACGACTGCGACGGCATCACATCCACAGTCATGCTCTACTCATATCTTGAATGTATCGGTGCGGATGTCACCTACTACATACCGGAACGTTCCGAAGGGTACGGACTTAACGAAAATTCGGTACGCACGCTGGCTGAACAGGGAACAGAACTTATCATTACTGTAGATAACGGTATTTCCGCCATAGAGGAAGCAAAGCTTATAAAAGAACTTGGAATGGACCTTGTTATTACGGACCATCATCAGCCGGGGGACGAGATACCGGATGCGCTTGCAGTTGTTGATCCTCATCAGAAGGACTGTCTTTCATCTTTCAAATATCTCTGCGGAGCAGGTGTTGTGCTGAAGCTTATTGCCGCAATGGAAGGCGGAGATTACGACAGCGTTCTGGAACAGTTCGGAGACCTTGCCGCAATAGGTACGATAGCAGATATTGTTTCACTGACAGGTGAAAACAGGTTCATCGTTGAAAACGGACTGCTCATGATAAGAAATACTGAGCGCTGCGGACTTATTGAACTTATGAGAATTGCAGGGCTGATGAACGAAAACGGCGAATGCAGGCCGATATCATCGGAATCAGTTGCTTTTGCCATTGCACCGAGACTGAACGCCTCGGGAAGATTCGGTTCACCTGTTCAGGCTTTTGAACTGCTCATGTGTGATGATCCTGATGAAGCAGTTGAAATGGCTGCAAAGCTCAATGCACTTAACGAAGAACGCAAGCAGGCCGAGGAAAAGATAACTTCATCTATTTTCGAACAGATAAACGAAAGACCTGAGCTTCTTTCACAGCGCGTGCTTGTTTTCTGCGGTGAGAACTGGCATCACGGAGTTATCGGTATAGTTGCTTCAAAACTGCTTGAAAAGTACGGAAAACCGTGCTTTGTTATTACAACTGAGGGTGAAAATGCAAGAGGTTCTGCCAGAGCCTTCGGCGATTTTTCAGTTTTTGAATGCCTTACATCCTGTGAGGACATTCTTACAAAATTCGGCGGACACAAAGGTGCCGGAGGATTTTCACTTAAATCTTCAGACACGGAAGCTTTCAGAAACAGACTTCAGGAATATGCGGCATCTGCTCATGAGGTAATGCCTGTATATGTTCTT
>JBGUVZ010000158.1:0-7202 GCA_045220685.1 Oscillospiraceae bacterium
CAGCAACTCAGGCTGGACAAAGGTTTACGGCGATAATAACGATGAATTCATCATCAACGCATTTACATATGCAAGAAAGTATGCTCCTAAGGGATGCAAACTTTACATCAACGACTATAATGAATACATTCCTGCAAAGACAGACGATATCTACAACATCGCTATGAAGCTCAAGGAAAAAGGCGTAATTGATGGTATCGGCATGCAGTCTCACCTTGATATCAGCTACCCAAGTGCTCAGGTTTACAAGACAGGTCTTGAAAAGTTCTTAAGCACAGGTCTTGATGTTCAGATCACAGAGCTCGATATCACATGCGGTTCTGACTTCAACACACAGGCTAAGCTCTTTGCTGACGTATTCCAGATGGCAGCTGACCACGCTGATCAGATTCCTGCAGTTACAGTATGGGGCACAAACGACAGCATCAGCTGGAGAAGAGAAAACAATCCTCTCCTCTTCAGCCAGGGTTATCAGCCAAAGAAGGCTTATGAATCAGTAATGGCAGTTACTGTTCCATCAGGTTCAACTCAGAAGACTGAACCTTCACCAAGTCCTTCTCCATCGCCATCACCAAGCCCGTCACCTTCACCGAGCCCATCGCCATCACCAAAGCCATCACCATCACCGAGCCCATCACCATCACCAAAGCCATCACCATCACCGAGCCCATCACCATCACCGAGCCCATCACCTTCAGTAGCTCCTTCGAAGGATCCAGTGATCAATACAGCTCCTGATGCAGGTTATACTGCAGGTGACGCTGACATGAACGGTGCTCTTAATACAAACGATCTTCTTACAGTTATGAAGCACATCATTGGTTCTTCAAAGCTCACAGGAGATGCTCTTAAGGCAGCTGATATGAACGGCGACGGTGCAATCTCAATCATTGACCTTATCAAATTAAAAAATAAACTTATTTGATCCAATTCAATCCTGCGCGAAAAGCCAGTCTATATTAAATATAGACTGGTTTTTCCTTTTGTCAATTATTCCAACTTTAATCTATTTTATGGCAAATGTGTCCTAATCACTTTCAGAGCCGGTAATAACAACAAAATATTACTGTTGTTAGTATTATTTTTACTCAATAATGATAATTATTTACTTAATTATCATTGTGAATCTATTAACTTAATTGTATTTAAGCATATTTAAGTTTGTCGAAAGCTTGTCAAAACTAAGTCATTGGTCATTTACATATGAATATGAAATTTGAATCAATAAATCATCGCTTTTTTTCATCATTATGTATATATAGAAATTCACTCGTAATCGACACTTGTCTACTACAGTGTCGATGATTTGTGCATATTTCACAATATCACTCTGTATACCGCTCGCTTATTATCAAGCTTGACATATATAATTAAAAGTTGTATACTTAGGACACAGAAAGAGGTGGTATAATGAAACACACAAAAAAGATCGCATGTGGTTTCATCGCAATGTCAATGGCTCTGCCTTTTGCAGCATCGCCAGAACTGCTCAGTGTAAACAATATACTGACAGTTAAAGCTGCAGATGAACAGATGCCTTGGGGTCAAATGCCTTGGGGTCAGACCGATCCTACACAGGGTCAGAATCAGGATAATCCTTGGGGTCAGATGCCTTGGGGTCAGACTGATCCTACACAGGGTCAGAGTCAGGACAACCCTTGGGGTCAGATGCCTTGGGGTCAAACTGATCCTACACAGGGTCAGAATCAGGATCCTGGACAAACTCAGAATCCTGCAAACGAATCTAACGGTCAGTCATTTACAGCTTCAGCAAGTCTTTCTGACATTCAGAAGACTGCAAAGGCTGAATTTACAGCAACTGTTCCGGGAGAAGCAACAAAAACAGATTCAGGTAAGCTTTCCAAGATCAAATATTTCTCAAAGAAAGCTAACAAAGAAAAGCCGGCAAACGTATGGCTTCCTGAAGGCTATACAGAAGGAAAGAAGTATCCTGTACTTTATGTAAACCACGGTGTAATGGGCGGCGAAGATGACATGACCAAAGGATGGGGCATCTGCGAGATGGCTTCATACTTCATTAAAAAAGGTCAGGTTCAGCCATTCATCATCGTATTTACTCAGATGTACACAGATCCAAAGGCTGACAGACCAGCCGGAATCACACAGGATTCAATGGATCGCTACGATGACTTCCTCTATGATCTCACTGACAGCCTTATGCCTTACATGTCTGAACACTATTCAGTAGCTGAAGGCAGAGAAAACACAGCTATCTGCGGTTTCTCAATGGGCGGCAGAGAATCTCTCTACATAAGCATCAAGGCATGCGACAAGATTGGTTACGTTGCAGCTTCATCACCTGCTCCTGGCGTTGTTCCTGGACAGGATATGTTTCTCAACCACCGCGGAAGCATGACTGAATCAGAATTCAAATACGCTACTACTCCGTATCTCGTTATGATAGGCGGCGGTACAAACGACTCAGTTGTTGGTACATTCCCTAAGCAGTATCACGAACTGTTTGACAAGAACGGCGTTGATAACATCTGGTTCGAAAAAGCAGGTGCAGGACATGACGCATCAGTAGGTACTCCACTGTTCTACAACTTCATCGGACACATCTTCCCTGTTGGTACAGCACAGGCTGCAGAACCTTCACCAAGCCCGTCACCTTCACCAAGCCCAAGTCCGTCACCTAGTCCTTCGCCATCCCCATCGCCAAGTCCTTCACCGTCACCTAGCCCATCGCCTTCTCCGTCACCAAGTCCTTCTCCAGATCCGACAACTTCACCGGAACCTACAAAGGTACCTGAAGTAACATCAGGAGATGCCGATGGTAACGGCACTGTAAATACAGCTGATATCACACTACTTATGAAGCATCTTATTGGCTCAGCAACTATCAAGTCAGAAAACATCAAGAACGCTGACTTAAACGGCGACGGCAAGATTTCTATCATCGATCTTATCAAGCTTAAAAATATTCTTTCATGATCATTTTAACAGATACGGGCTCTCACACATTTCCCTTCACGTTATCTTAAATGATCAGAATTTCTGAATCATTCTTATCAATATCAATTCATCCAAATCAATACAAAAAAGTGCGTACCATTCATTGTTACGCACTTTTTTCATATTTTTTATGCACAAAACGATTGCATTTATGTCGGATAAATGATATAATGACTTATATAAATCTACGGGAATACTGTAGATAAAGGGAAATGCTGATTTATGAATTAATCAGCGTTTACTAAGAGATATGATGTAGAAACAGGAGGGGTCTTTATGACAACAGTAAAGGAGCACACTATCACCGAAGATATGACCAGATATCTTCAGAGACAGTACACAGTTTACAGAAATGCAAAAGGCGCTGAATCTGCAGACGTGGAAGTTCTTTATACAAGCATGATAATCTATATCCACGGTTTTATCCGTGGAATAAGAACGCTTTTTCCGGATTCAGAAGCACCGAGCCGCATTGAAACGGAACTTCTGAAAGAGAATACACGTCTTCATGAAGAATCACTGAAACTGATAGAAAAACAGCATTAACGTATATTTTCAGGGGTAATAGATATAGGGGGATCATCGTGGAAATACTGCTTATTATTGCCGTGATCGTTGTTCTTTGCCTTGTTCTCGGGGTGAAAAAGATCTATCTGGTTTTTGCGGCAGTCGCACTTATAGCACTCGCCTATGCATTTACCATAATAATGCTCAGCGTGTTTTTTGTGATTATGATACTGTCAAAGAAACACGAAGCTGTGTTTTCACACATCGATAAAAGCCCGAAAAGCCGGTTCAACGTTGCCTGGTACAAAATAGACGGAGAAGTTTATCCCAATATCTTCCCTGAGGAAGGCTTTATGCAGGATAAATTCTACCGTTCCGACAAACCGGGCATTGTTCTGCTTTCAAGGAACAAGAAATTCGTCTTCGATAAGTTTTCATGTACAACATGTACCCTCGGATTTCTTCTCGGTGTCGGTACTGTTATTGCAGCTGCGGTGATACTTACGAGATTATAAATCCACACACTTACAACGAACGCCTGTTTTCAGAGCGTTCGCTTTTTCTTTTATAATACTGCCCTGTTTACTTATTGCTGCTTCCCGAATATTGCTAAGTTACAGAATTGTAAGGTTAAGTAATACTAAAAACAAGACATCCGGCTTTACTTGTGTTATAATAATATTGCAGTCAAACGAACAGACTTAAACTTATACATAAGGAAACAATGAAAGGACTAAATTAAAATGAAAAAAGCAGGTCTTATTATAACATCAGTAATTACACTAGCACTTTGCGCGGGCTTTGGAGCTACACAAAGCCATTTTAAACCGGCTAAGATAGATAGTTTCGGCAACACGGTAAAAGCTGTTGAATCTCTTACCGTACCGGACGATGCAAGGATAATTGCACTCGGTGAAGCTACCCACGGCAACAAGGAATTTCAGGAACTGAAGCTTTCCGTATTCAGAACTCTGGTCGAAACTACAAATGTCCGCGGACTCATACTTGAAGGCGATTTTGGCGGATGCGCTCTTGCGAATGAATATATAAACGGCGGTGAAGGCACTGCCGAAGATATCACACGAAAGCTCGGATACCGTATTTACCGTACAGATGAAATGTGCGAACTCATCAAATGGATGCGCGAGTATAACGACAAGGCAGCTGAGAATGATAAGGTACGTATTTACGGCGCTGATATTCAAAACGATATGTGTGCTGTACAGATAATAAAGAATTTCTACTCACTTGCCGCTCCTGAAAAAGCATCTGAAATATTCTCAGAGCTCGATGAACTTTTCGGAAACGAGGAAGATGCATACAACAAGGCCGATTACGATAAGATCATTACGTTTATCACTGAAACTGCCTCAGATATGGATGCAAATCATAATGCATATGAAACAGCAACAAATAAAGAAAAGTTCGCCACAGCCCGCCGTGCATTTGACGCACTGACAAACTACATGGAATACCGCGAGAAAAAGAGCTTTTCACACAAATACCGCGATACATGCATGAAGGATAACACTTTATGGGCACTTGAAAATGAAGAGATCAATCACAACAGCCGACTCATGCTCGCATCTCACAACGGACATATGACCAAGAATCAGTCATCAGCCGTTACTTTCCTCGGAAAATTCCTTCACGATGAACTGGGCGACGGTTACTTTGCAATCGGCACGGACTTCTATATCACCAAAGACAATCTTCCGGGTAAAAACGGCAGAGAAGTCCACAAATTCTGCTCTGACGATCCTCTCGCCTATCAGGTAAAGTACACTGATGACAACATGTGCTATCTTGATTTCAGCGAAGTACCGGAGACTGACCCTGTATACGAAAAAATCCACAGCCAGATGAAAACCGGCTCCCTCGGCGAACAGTACAGCCTGATGATAAAACTCGTAAAGCCATTCTATCAGCTGAACTACGCACCGGATGATATGTATGATGCTATGATCCTCGTTTATGAGGCTGAGCCTACTGAAATCTGGAGTGAATAAGCGAACGCCCAGTATTAATGGTGGTGCGCCTGCGGCGCAAACGTAACAAAAAAGACAGTCCCATTAAAAAAACGGAACTGTCTTTATTTTTTTCTTAAAATCTAATAATTATAAAACTATCAGATCATAGCGTCGAGTCTCTTGCCGATTTCCTTGAGGAATTCTTCAGAGTCAACCTTCTTCTTGTTTTCGAGCTTTGAGATGAGGTAGAGGTCGCCTGTCATTACGCCTTCTTCGATTGTCTGGATAGTAGCCTTTTCGAGCTTGTCAGCGAATGCGCAGAGTTCAGGAGTATTGTCTAGTTCTCCTCTCTTTCTGAGAGCGCCGCTCCATGCGAAGATTGTAGCAACAGAGTTTGTTGATGTTGTTTCGCCCTTGAGGTACTTGTAGTAGTGTCTCTGAACTGTACCGTGAGCTGCTTCGTATTCGTAGATACCATCTGGTGAAACGAGTACTGAAGTCATCATTGCAAGGCTGCCGTAAGCTGTTGAAACCATGTCTGACATTACGTCACCGTCATAGTTCTTGCATGCCCAGATGTAGCCGCCGTTTGAACGGATTACACGTGCAACAGCGTCGTCGATGAGTGTGTAGAAATATTCGATGCCAGCAGCTTCGAACTTTTCCTTGTATTCTGCGTCGAATACCTCCTGGAAAATATCCTTGAAGCGGTGGTCATACTTCTTTGAAATTGTATCCTTTGAAGCGAACCATACATCCTGCTTAAGGTCAAGACCGTAGTTGAAGCATGCTCTTGCGAAGCCTCTGATACTGTTGTCCTTGTTGTGGAGACCCTGGATGATACCGTCTGTATCCTTGAAGCTGAAGATTTCCTGTCTTGTTTCGTTGCCGTTTTCATCTGTAACAACGAGTTCAGCCTTTGAGCCCTTCTTTACCTGCATTTCTGTGTTCTTGTAAACATCACCGTATGCATGACGGGCAATTGTGATAGGAGCTGTCCATGTTGGAATGTAAGGTGTAACGCCCTTAACAAGGATAGGTGTTCTGAAAACTGTACCGTCGAGGATCGCACGGATAGTACCGTTTGGTGACTTCCACATTTCCTTGAGGTCGTATTCTGTCATTCTTGCAGCGTTAGGTGTAATAGTTGCGCACTTTACTGCAACGCCGTACTTCTTAGTAGCTTCAGCACTGTCAACAGTAACCTTGTCGTTTGTCTCATTTCTGTACTTGAGGCCAAGGTCATAATACTCTGACTTGAGATCTACATAAGGAAGGATGAGAATATCCTTGATCCACTGCCAGAGGATCCTTGTCATTTCGTCGCCGTCCATCTCGACAAGCGGTGTTTTCATCTGAATCTTTGCCATTGAAGTATCCTCCTGTTTGATATTAATAGTTATAATACCTGATGACCGTCTTTTCTGATGTAAGAATGACGACCACAAGGTAAAATACGATAGTTGAATTCTTTAAGAAACGCTGATTTAATAATAAATCAGCGTTTCCATTAAATTACTTTTTAAGGTTCTCTCTTGTGTAGTCGAGAAGGCCGCCGGCAAGGATGATATCCTTTGTACGTCCTGTGAGTTCGCAGAGAACAGGGATGTTTGCACCTGTTGTCTTGTTTACTACTGTGAGTTCTGTCTTGTTTGCTTCGATATCAGCACGAACGTTCATGATCTCGATATCGTCGCCTTCATTGATCTTGTCATAATCTGCTTCGTTTACGAATGTAAGCGGAAGGAT
>JBGUVZ010000159.1:0-7471 GCA_045220685.1 Oscillospiraceae bacterium
AATAGGAGCGGAAATCGTTAAAACAGGCTTTTCAGTTTGTTTTAAGGACGACTTTCCGGTTCCGGGCAAACCTGATTTTGAAAAGATGAAGGGAACGGGAAAAGTCAGAAATTATACGCTGTTTACGAATACGGACTTTACAGAACTGATCAGAAAAGATTTTTTTACAGACTGGGACTGGGGCGCTTATTCAGAATTCTTTTTATAATAAAACAAGGCTGCGAATGCATATGCAAACGCAGCCTTTGTGTTTTTATTCACTTTTGTCAAGTGCTTCGAAATACTCTTTTCCGTCAATATATCCGGCTTCAGTCATCGTTTTTACAAATGTCTGTATCTTTTCATCATCGGCGATGTAGTATTTTCCGTCAGATCTTGTAAACAGCGCAGGCGTTGCTGTCATTCCGTTTCCTTTAGTGAAAAAGATGGATGCGGTGTATTCAGATTTATCTTCCGAAGTTATCTTTGTGTCTATTACGTTATGAAGATTTATGCTGGCAGCATATTCTGAGAACGCGGCAATTTTGCCGAGTATAACCTTGTCTTCGATAAAAAGATCTTTATCACCGAGGTTGTAAATATAGTAAAACCAGTCATCCTTCAGAAGAACATTATCATCCGGAAGAGGTTTGAACATTACTACTCCGCATGAATATCTGTATCCGTCTTCATTTATAAGGTGATAGATCTTGTTATTCTTCTCATCCCGGTCAGTGATCATCATGAGCGGCGTACTCAGATAGTTCCTTCTTAACTGAAGTTTTTCCATAAACTCGGCATATTCTTCGTCAGACGCAGTCGTGCTTACTCTGCAGTAGTGCATCTTATCGGTATAATTGACAAGCGAATATGAAATGATCTCTGTACCGTTATCACGTAATGGCGAATGTCCGATTATAGTTTTGAAATCGACTTCTTCAAAAATGCCCATAGTTCCGACGCGCAGCTCATAGTATTCAGCCATTGATGCAAACTGCCCTTTGTACTGCGGATCGATGGAGTACACGAAAACTGAATAGTTGTTTCCTTTGTAAACAACATTGTAAAGCACACCGATATCCTCGTATTTTGCGTAAGGCATCAGAGCGACATCTCTGCCTTCTGCATACTTTATACCGTCATCCTCTGTGCTTTCGACTACCTGAATGATATATCCGTCTTCGCTGAAACGATCATAAACATCTTTATACCTCTGCCTGAGATTTTCCTGATATATACTCACATCACCTGATTTTATCAGTTTTTTGACTTCGTCGATCCCGGATGTGCTGACAGGCTGCGGTTCTGCCGGTATTACAGGATCGTCAGAAGGCGGTGCTGACGGCTTGTCATCAGGAGAAGGATCGGTAACCAGATCCGTGACTGTTTCAGGTTCTGTAAGATACGGTATCTTCTTTGAAAGAAACTGACGGTATTTCGCGAGATCGGCCAGAGTAACGTTACCGTCGCCATCAACGTCAGCGGATTTTTTCTGTTCCTCAGTAAACTTCATGTCACCGAGAAGATACAGTGCCAGCGATGTAAGGTCAGACACGTCAGTGTCGCCGTCAGCGTCAAAGTCACCGGCAATCGAGCCGTTCTGGTCTGAGCTTTTTCCGTCCTCTCCGGCTACAGGTGCATCTGTTCCCTGAGAATTTGTTTCTTCATCTGTTTTGTTCTGTCCGGATTGGATTTTCTCCCACTCTTCCTTAGTGTAGAGAGGTTCAAGTGCATATGCCGGAGCACACATTCCTGATACTATCGACAGACAGATAATAAATGCTGTTATTTTTTTCATAAGTAATTACCCCTTTCGGCATGGTGTTTTTCCTGTCACCAATATAGTGTAATTTTATGTTCCGCATCTAACGCATGAAAAACAGATTTGTATAAACTTACAATGTAGCCACGGATGATTTGTGAGTTTTGCACTTATGACAGTGAAATCTTTTTAAATCCGACATTGCTCACGAATCTGAGAAGCGCCTCTTCTGAATCCTGCGTTCTGATTATGTAATAATGTTCGTCGTCGATAAATGCGTACGCGCAGTGCCATACGCCGATGTCTTTGATAAATATCTCTCTGCCGCCGTTCTGCCAGCTGATATCAAATTCCTGATTCAGTCTGTTTCTGAAGTATTCCGTCTGATTTGCGCATGAAGCGAGAACGTCGCGGTCGGCACAGTAAAATGTGGTCTGGAACTTAGAACCGTCATATTCCGCGGTGCATCCGACAGCTATATCTTCATAGGTGTCATAAGGACGAATAGTAACACGGCTGCTGTCTATATTCAGCAGATCATTTTCCGTATCATCAGGCGCGTAAACAAAGCCGTCGGAAATGATTCTGCCAAACATTTTATCATAAGCATCCCTGCAGTACTCGGCATAATCGTTTGGATCATAACTGTTCACCATCCGGATGGCTTCATCATAGGTTCCGAAAGATAAAGGCTGCGGTTTGAGTCCTGGTTCTTCCTGTATGATCTCAGTGGTTGTCACCGGCTCTTCCTTCTGGTTTGCCGCTGTGGTTGAAGGCGGTTCCGGATTTACATCAGGTTCGGTTGTGGTCGAAGTAGGTTCGGGCTTTGAATGCTGTTCCTCTGTAGTTACAGGCGGTACCGGTTTCCGGTGATCTTCTGTAGTCACAGGAGGCTCAGGTTTTCCGTGTGGTTCTTCTGTTATTTCAGTCCGTGCAGTGGTTTCATGTACTGCCTGTCTTTCTGTTACGGGTGCCTCTGTTTTACGAGGCGATGAAGCTTCATTTTTTTCTGTCACAGGAGCTTCGGATGACTTTGATCCTTCTGATATTACGCTGACCGGGAGAGTTTCCGATGAAGAGGTTGTTCCGGTATCTGCTGCAGTTAAGGTTCCGTCTAATGTTTCTGAAGAAATCTCAGTTTCAGGAGCGGTCACTTCAGTGCCTGTATATCCGTATATTTCAGATGAAACAGGATCAGATATCGCCGAAGTTTCAGAAACTGCGTAATTATCGATTTCAGGATTACTGTATGGGTCGTGTCTGTCATACATGTTGTTGACGGCCATTATCAGTGCCACGGATGCCGCTGCGGCAGCTGGTATAATGAAAAATCCCGGAGAGATGGTCTTCTTTGCTTTTTCAGGATCATATACCTCGGCTTCACTGATGAAACGGTCTTCTATTTTTTCTACAGCATTTATAAGCTTTTCCTTTTTCATCAGTCAAACCCTCTTTCGTTCAGATATTTCCGGAGATTCTTTCTGATCCTTGCGAGTATCATGTTGATATTTTCCTCTTTTTCTTCGCACAGTTTTCCTATCTGAGCGTGTGAATCAAGGTACCAGTATCTGCGGATAAATATAAAACGTTTTTTGTAGTCAAGGCCGGCGATAAATTCGTTCAGAGCATCCGCAAGTTCTGACTCGTCGGTGGTGTCTTCAACGCTGTCAGATGTGTCGGCAATGCATTCGTCCAGTTCGTCGAAAGCCAGTACGCCGTCGCCTTTCCGTTTGTCGCTTACCAGATAACGCAGACGGTTCATTGCGTGGTTTCTGATAATACGGAAGAGAAATGCCCCCAGAAACTGCGGTCTTTCATCCGGCATACGGTTCCACGCTGTCATGTAGGTGTCGTTAAGACATTCCTCGGCGTCGGAATTATCATTCAGTATATTGTGCGCTATGTAAATGCAGCGCTTTCTGTATTTCTTATCAGTCTCTGCGATGGCTGACTCCGAGCGCAGCCAGTAGAGATCTATTATTTCACGGTCTTCCAGTTTGATTCACCTCCCGGATATCGCTGATTTATTTCCTCTTTATTATATAGTGTAATTATTTTTCCGTTTCTAACATGCACAAATTCAGATTCGTAGAATCATACAAATATTTTTGAACTCATTTGTAGGTTTTTATCTGATTTATAATATACTATTAATTATAACGGGTAAACAGTGAAAAAACAAGGGCAGTTTTCGTTAAATTCATTTAAGTTGACTGATCCTGGTTATTGCAGTATAATTATAGTTAGCATAAAATTATATAGAAACGCCGGAGGGTCCGGTGATTTGTGAAGAACGAAAGGGGCATATCTTTTGAAAAATATAATTAAAAAAACAGTTCCGTTTATAACAGCTGCAGCACTTCTGGCAGTTCCGGCTTATCAGACTGCAGACTTTTTTATGACAGATATAAGTTCAGCCGAATACACAGCCGAAGTCGGCGATGAGATCATTATAGAGATCGGCGAGGTTACCGGTGAGGCTGGTACGAAAGTCAAGCTTCCGGTCTATGCGAAAAACGTAGGCATTGGTCTTTCAGCTTTGCAGTTTGACTATGAGATGGATTCTTCCTTCAGAATAACACGAGGACTCAAGGGCGACTTTGCATGTTCATGGACTATAGGCAAAGCGGAACGTTCTGTTCAGTTCCTTGAAGGCGATGGAATGAATGTAAGTGATGGCAAGATAGGACGACTGGAAGTAGATATTCCTGCAGATACACCGGACGGCGTTTATGAGGTAAGCGGTTATAATTTTGAAGGTGCCAGAGTAGGAGAGAGCGGAAAACAGGAAAAGCTTGATGCGAGCGCTTTTACAGGAGTTAGCGGTAAAATTATAATTGGCAGCGGCGAATCAGGCAACAATGATCCTGAACCGTCACCATCACCGGAGGTGTCTCCTTCAAATGAGGCTGCACCTTCACCGTCAGCAGCTTCATCTCCGTCAGTCAAGCCGTCTCCTTCGGCTAAAGCATCACCATCTGCCAAGACATCACCGTCAGCAAAGGCGACAGCAGATGCTACACCATCAGCCAAGGCATCAGCTTCTCCGTCTGCAAAGGCATCTGCTTCGGTAAAGACTTCGGCTTCACCGGATCAGAACGCATCTTCAGATCCGGATTCAGCAAAAACTGCATCTCCTGTGGCATCAGATGATCCGTCTGCAGAAAAGACAACATCACCTGACGGAAACAACGTAGCAGTTACAGGCGAAGACGGCGCTGTAAATCAGGAAAACGTAATAGTTGTAACAGATGCCGAAGGAAACGAAGTTACACTTGAAGTGACAGACAGCCAAGCAGATGCGGTAACTCCGGAAGAAACAAAGGTATCTGAACCGCCGCTTTCAAAGAAAGTACGCACAGGTGTTATTATCGGCTCAGCTATCGCAATTCTTCTTGTGCTTCTTATTGTATTAAGAAGAGACTGATACGACGGCAAATAAAAAAACAACAGTTGTTTATGCAATTAATGTGTATCAAACAAAAATACAATAAAAGAAAAGATTTTGAAATCCTGACTTGTATTTTTATTTAAACGGTTAATTTACTCTTATATTATCAATATGTTATAATTATAGTGAATGCCAAAGAGATTTATACATTCACTTTGTACTGATCTCTGATCAGCATATGGAATGAGGATTGGTGTTTTATATGAAAAAAGCTAAAATGATCAGCGCCGGGATTATGTGTCTCATGCTTTCCGCGTTTTCAGTTTTTCCTTCTGAAGCGGCGGAAAAGGTCACTCCCGGAGATGTGAACGGCGACGGAATTATCAACATCGTTGATTTCATCAGGCTCAAAAAGCATTTTATTTCCGGTGCGGATAACGGAAATTCTGCCGAAGGGTCAGATGTAAACAGCGACGGATCGGTAACAACGGCTGATCTTGTTGCTTTGAGAAACATCCTTCTTAATGTCAAAGAGACCGGAAGCAGCAATGTGGAACCGGTTACGGAATATCCTATCGATGAATCCTGCATACTTGAGCCTAAAGGAACGGTACATACCGGCGAGGGTACGTTTTACGGCGGCGGCTATGTAGGCGGATGCGCTATGCTCGATCCTGTGTCCACAGATTACTGGATCGTTGCCATGAACCTTGAAGACTATGCCGATGCAAGACTTGCAGGTGCATATCTCGAGGTAACAGGTGAGCTCGGCACTATCAACATGCTGGTCACAGACCTTCTTCCGGAGGGAAAGAAGGGCGACCTTGACCTTTACGTTGACGCATTTCCGCTTATTGCTCCTGCCGAAAAAGGCCGCGTACCGGTTAGCTGGAAGATAGTTCCGCTTGATATTGCGGACAAAGTTCCGGTAAGCTACAGGTTCAAGGAGGGCAGTTCGGAATTCTGGTGCGGTGTGCAGCTTCTTGATCACCGTTATCCTATAGCAAAGCTTGAATATCTCAATGAAGACGGCGAGTTTGTAGAGATTGGACGCAGACGCTATAATTATTTCGAAAGCATGGAAATGGGACCGGGTCCGTTTACTTTCAGGGCTACTGACATTTACGGTCAGGTTATTGTTGACCGTGACATTCCTTTGGTTCTTGACAAAAAAATTGAAGGCAAAAGCCAGTTTCCTGTATAGGCAGGAAAGAGAGGAATCGTAAAATGAAAAGAAACAGACTGCTAACACTGATCTGCATCTGTGCACTTACAGCCGGAACATTACAGGCTCCGCTCGTATTTGCTGAAGATGCGGAACAAACTACTGCTGAAACAAAGACGCAGATAAGTCAGGACACACTTTACACAATTACCTATATCAAAGACGGCGGGGTGGGAAGAATCGATGAAAACGAACCTGTAACAAAAGGTACGGTAGTAACATTCTCCCCGTGGGCTCTCAGAAAAGACGGCTATTCACATTATGCATGGACTGACGGTGAACATACTTACCGCCGCGGCGAATCCATAAGCATGCCGGCTCATGATATCGTGCTCAGACCAATCTGGAGACGTACATTCAAGGTGACTTACGAAAATCTTGAGGAATACGGATATTCATCACCTTTCCAGGATGGTACAGTTTCACCGGGCACACAGATCTATCTCCCAAATCTTCCGATGCACAACGGAGATGCGATGTTTAACGGCTGGTATGTGAACGATGAATACTATCCGCCACTGTCAACTATGACAATGCCGGAAGAGAACGTTCATGTTTCAGTATGCTGGCTCGATCCTGTCGAGGTCGACTACTATGCGGGTGATGTTGAAGGGCTTATCGGCTCTGAACATTACATCCAGCAGGCATATCCGGGATTCCAGCGAGATATATCAAGCGGTGACAGATTCTCCAGACTCGGCTATAAGCTTGACGGATGGATCGACGTAAATGACGATAATAAAAAATATGAGTTCAAGGATACTTTCGTTGTGCCTGAAGATGGTATAACGCTCGTTGCCAACTGGGTTCCGATAAAGGTCGGAATGAAGTTTAAGGGCGGCGAAGGTGCGGAAGGCACAATGCCTAACCAGACTGCAGAATTCGACAGCTGGACAAAGCTGAATGAATGCACCTACACTAAGGAAGGTTACAAGCTTCTCGGATGGAAGCATAATGATGACTATTATACACCGGACGCTGAAGTCAAGGTGAAGGTCGCTGAATTCGGTGACTTCATGGTATTTGAAGCAGTCTGGATCGAAGAAGGCAGAGATCCTGGCGACGTAAACGGCGACGGAGTCATCGATGTTATGGATCTTACGATGCTTGGCAT
>JBGUVZ010000160.1:0-8782 GCA_045220685.1 Oscillospiraceae bacterium
AACGCTTTCCCTGTAACCGAATGTAAGCTTTCCGTCGATACAGGAGAGATAATGTGAAGTGGTCGAAAGGTACGAGAACTTTGAATAGGTGCTCGGCACCATTGTTCTTCTGTAGTAGCGCCAGATATATTCACCGTCTTCTTCTCCGCCTCCGGTGAACATTACTTCAGTACCGTCAGCTTTCTTTACGCAGATAACATAGCTTTTATCGTCCTCGAAGCTTTTCACCCGGTACCATTTCTGTCCGTCGGCTGTGGTGATCGTACTTTCGTCAGTTTCAGCCGGGGTCGATAACGTATAGTCTTCTTCTGCATATAATTTCTGGCTTGCAAATGCCGGCATGCTCAGAAGAGACACTGCGGCACATATAACAGCAAGTAAGTGTTTTGATTTCATTGATTTTCCCCGTTTTCCTTAAGTATAAAAGGTATCCCGGATTGCTCCGGAATACCCGATTTGTGATTATTCATCGTAACTATAGGCATCGTCTTCGTAACTGTAGTCGTAATCTTCGTAGTAGGCACTGTTTGCCTGTTCTTCACGGGCACGCTGCTGCTCCTCGTGAGCCTTTTTCTTTGCATTGTATCCGATAAATGCCGGTACAAATATTGCAACGAGTACGCCGAGCACGGCAAGTCCTGTGAAAACAGCAAAGACTATTAAAATGATCTTTATAGCCTTGTTTTCAGATTCCTTGTTTCTTTCGGCACGGAACTGTTCGTATTCACGCTGCTGTCTTACCTGATCTTCAAAATTTCTGATGTCAGCTTCGTCGAATCTGTTTCCGCATTTTTCGCAGATAACACCGCCAGTGTACGGTGCACCGCATTTTTTACAGTTTAGCATCATGTTGTTTCCTCCCTTACGAGTTTCTCTGCGTCTTCCGGCGGCAGAGGTCTTCCCCAGTAGAATCCCTGAATGAGATCACATCCGATACTTCTCAGAGCTTCCACCTGTTCTTCTTCTTCTACACCCTCCGAAATTACGTCAAGCCCCATGATATGGCCCATTGATATCATTGCGGCAACGTACTGCCTGGAGGATTCGCTTGCGTTTATTCTGTCTATAAATGATTTATCGATCTTCAGAAGGTCGGCCGGTATCTTGTTCAGATAGCTGAGTGAAGAATAGCCTGTTCCGAAGTCGTCGATAGCAAGTTTTACGCCCATGGATTTGAGATCATTGATGCACTGAATTGCCTTGTTGACTGAATCCATGAGTATTGATTCCGTGATCTCGATCTCCAGCTGATCAGGAGAGAGACCGGTCTTTTCGATCAGGTCATTGATTTCATCTATGAACCCGTTTTTCATGATATGTCTTACTGATGCGTTAAGACTTAAGGTGAGTTTTTTACCGGTATCCTTTACAAGGTCACTGAAAAAGGCAGTTGCCTTTCTGAAAACCATTCCGTCGACCTTGTCTATAAGACCGACTTTTTCTGCAATCGGTATGAATTCGTCAGGTCTTATGAGATTGCCGTCACTGTCTTTCATACGTGCGAGAGCTTCAAATCCGCGCAGTTTATGATCCATATTGTACTGCGGCTGAAGCTGGAAGAACACCGAGTCATTTTCAAGAGCAGTTCTTATCTTGTTTTCGAGTTCGAGCATACGTTCGTTCTGCGAAATTTCCGAGCTGTATCTGAGAATGTTATCACTGCTGGCAGCCTTCTTTATTGCACTCATTGCCGTGTTTGCACGTGAAACCAGTGTGTCAACTGTACCGCCGTGTGCCGGAAATTCGGTAAAACCGAAGCTTGCACTTATATAAATGTCACAGCCTTCGATGATGAACGGTTCGCTTAAGGCATCGGAATATTTCGTGATGACCTTTATAAGTTCTTCCGTAGTCCGGTATCCGCAGATAATGAGCATGAACTCGTCACCGCTTACACGTGCAATGAATTCAGAAACATCGGAACTCTGTCCCTCACGTACCTTCTTCCAGCGGTCGGCTATTCCGGTGATCGCCTGATTTCCGGCCTCAATGCCAAGTGTGTGGTTTATACTTTTGAAATGATTAAGGTCTATAGAAACCACAGCAAATTTTCTCTGGTTTCTGATAAGACGGGAAATATTGTCCCTGCACGCCATATTGTTAGGAAGTCCTGTCATCATGTCCGTATAACTCATACGTTCAAGGTTTTCTATAACGTTGTAACGTGCGATGTGGGATGAAATAAAGAATGTTGTAAGCTCGAGAGTCTCCTTGATCCTGAGCGTGTTTTCCGTATCAAAGTTGGTTGCCCAGATAAAGCCGAGCAGATCAGTACCCTGAATGAGAGGGAAGAGAACAACACTTTTTACGCCTGCATCGACAAGTGTCTGGTACCACGGGTTGTTTACCTGACGGATATGCTCCATGTCAGCCTGGTTCTGAATAATGATACAGTCGCCTTCTTCGCCTATCATGCCTTTCCATGAGGCTGCGATCTGATAGTAATCTGGGAAGCTTGTTACACGTCTCAGTTTACTGCCGGGAGCGAAATCGGTGGCGATGATCGAGTAGTTTTCTTCTTCTTCGTTTATTCTCAGAACAGTACAGCCTTCTGCCTTGCATATCTGGCGTATTTCCGAGATAACGCTTTCCATAGCATCTCTGAGATTGTCAGCCTTATGAAGTTTGATACAGGCCGCAAGAACGTCTCCTGATGACTGTATGATGTTGCTGCGGCTTAATACATTTGCAGCTCTTTCTATAAGTTTCGAAGTATATGAACAGTAAAATATATTTCCGTTTTCAATATCAAGTGGCAGAACATGTACGTCAAACCAGAGATCCATAACACTGAGATGAACGTAAGTCTGAATTTCCTCCTTCATTACTGCAGAACGGAAGCATACGTCTTCAAAACTGCGGTTATGAGGAAAATAGTCGCTGTAAGGTGTATCAGGTACAAAGGAAGAATGTTTGACCGGACCGTAATTTCCGTCTTCATTGCTGATCCTCTTATCGATCATTTCCATGTATTTCTTATTGACCGATACAATGCGGATTTCCCCGTATCCGCCGTCTTCTTTCTTTTCAACTGATACTATGCAGGTCGGAGAATAAAAGGTATCAACAAAACGCTGAAAATCCATGATAACTCCTTTCCGGGTTTATCCCCAATAAACTTTTAAGAGTTTACTATAATTTTATCATAATGAACGTATGGTGTCAACGGATTGAGCGGTGTTTTGAATACAAATTTAAAAAAGATTAATGTACAGAAACGCAAAATCCGCTATTGACACATTCAAAAGAACCAATTATACTTATGAGTATGAAAATGTAATATTTTAAACATATTCGAAACTTTAACAGGAGTGAGAAAATGAATTACATTACTGATCCGTTTAAAAGAGCCGGAAATCCGGCTAAAATATTATCTGTACTTCTGTGCGGTCTTGTAATGGCTGGATGCGCGGCAAATAAAACTGCAGAAACAGATAACAGCGAAACAGAGGTGACATCTTCTGTTGAGACAACACCTGCCGAAACAACTGCGGCAGTAACTTCTGCGACAACTGAGGCACCGGTTACGACAGTGACTGAAGATAAAAACAAGGTGATTTTCACAAATCCTAAGGAACCGGAAGATCCAGTCGTATTTAAAGGCGAGGGAAAGAAGCTTCTGATGTACGAAAAAGGTGAGAAAATTGCGGAAGTGATTTCCGACCATGAAGTTGAAGCCGCGCCGGAAGTAAGATGTGAAGATTTCAATTTCGACGGGCATCGTGATCTGATCCTTTATGATACACCATCCGACTACAGACATTACGGCGGCGAATGCTGGCTTTGGGACAAGAAAAAAGGTGAGTATGTAAAGACGGACAAACTTGACGGACTGCTCGGATATGGTATCGATATCGACACGAATTTTTTTAAAGAAAGAATATTAATCGAATACACCGAGCATTATGATTATGCTGAATCATTTATCTGCAGAGCAGAATTTGAATGGGTGAATGATAATATCGTACCTGTTTCGCTCAAAAAAACAGCATATGATATTGATCCAACTTATGTACCTATAGACGAAGATCATAATTTCAGAAGATATATATATATACCTGAAGACATAGATCAAGTTTTCAGAAGATATATAATAGATGAGATCTATGAGTTTGATCAGAAGAAACAGCCGGTATTAAAAAGCAGGACGCGCACTGAGCAGATTGGTCATGAAGGTAAGACGGGAAATACAGAAAAGGATGATGATCTTTATTATTTTCGTACCACATATGATTCTGTACAGTATATGAAAGGCGATTCTGTGGTTCAGAATATACCGCTGAAAAACGGACCGGAACTGATCGCACAGTACAGAATGAGAAAACTCAGAGGCTCTGATTATCCGCTGTATTTTAATGATCTTATCTTTTCCATGGATTATGACTATGACGGCTATAAGGACCTTTGCGTTACTACAGGCGTAAATGAATACGGTATGGCTGATAAATTCATCTATTATCATTATGACCCTTCCACAGGTATGTTTAATGAGTGGGACGAACTTAATAATGTGTTCGAAGGGCAATGGATCTGTTCTGAAGAATCGCACAGATTCAGACCTTTTGATAAGTATTATGATTATAATCTAAGGGAAGAATACTCAAAATTATCGTGTGATAAATACATACCGACCGGAAGCGGTGAATATCGTGAGACAAGGTGGTATGTATGGAATAACGGTAAACTTGAACCAGATAATACAGACGTTTCGTTCCAACCGTTAAGCATTACAGATTCAGAATTTATGATTAACGCAGGTGTGGACAGATTAGTTCAGACTTCCCAGTCTATTTCTACGGGAAATCCTGGTCCGCCAAAGACAGATGAAGGTGGCTGGGAATATTGCGTATCTTTTGAAGAAACAGAAGGTTTGTTTTCAGCAGAGTCAGTTGATGACGTAAAAACAATACATGGCTACTTATATGATAGGTTTTCTGTCATAGATGCAATTAAAGAAATGACATATATCCCTGACGGATACAGTTATGAGATAAGAGAAGGGAATCTTGTTATTAAAACACCACAGGTATCTCAGACAATAACTGAAGATAATTTTGAATGGATCGAAAAAGTTGTTTATGCCGATTTCAATTTTGACGGTTATGCTGATTTTTATACCTGTAATGCGAACTATAACAAAGGATGTTATTTTCTATGGGATTCTGAAAAAGGATCGTTTAAACAGAGCAAAGAACTGGAGTTTGAAGGTGAATCATATTTCCTGAAACCTGATTATGGAAACAAGACGCTTACGGCACTTTTTTCAAAATACAATGATAATGGAAAAGAATCAGTTACATTAAGATGGGAAGAAAATAAACTCGTTCCGGTAGCAGCTGTGTTTATGGAATGCCGCAGAGTGTCAGGTCATGTTATAGCTAAGAAATGTCATTATAAATATGACGATAATTATGACATGATACTTACCGGCACAGAAGAAACCATATATGGAGTGTGCAACCGGTACTGCAGGATACCTCTGGTTTACAGAAAAAAAGAATTTGAAGACAGCGGGGATGAAAAATATTTCCGCTTTACTGACAATGCACTTCAGTATATGAAAGGAAACAGTATTATACAGTCGATGAGTTACAGTGATATTTTCGGAACAGAACTGATTCCTGTAACAGAGAATTTTATACCCGGAGATTATTTTTCAAAGAACAGATTTAATTATGCTGAATGGGATATTGATTTTGACGGAACAGATGATCTTTGTATTTACGGTTATATAAAACAATCGGCTGAAGAATACCCAAGAAGTTTTTATTCTTATTATCTGTTTGACAAAAGTACAGGAATGTACAGAAAATGGAATTCTATTTCGGAAAAAGGATATCTTTATCTTCCGGATTATCAGGAAAAGATTTTGTATTATAAAACAAGATTTTATAACGGAGACGATGATGTCAAAACTTATAACTATCATAAATGGGAGAATGAGCAGGATGTAATCTACAAACAGGTGGTAGAAGACTGAGGAAGTGATCAAAAATGAATAATACAGCAAAAATATTATCCGTACTGCTGTGCGGCCTTGTTATGGCTGGATGCGCAGCAAATAAAACTGCAGAAACAGATAACATCGAAACAGAGGTGACATCTTCTGTTGAAACAACACCTGCCGAAACGACAGCGGCAGTAACTTCTGCGACAACTGAGGCACCGGTTACGACAGTGACTGAAGATAAAAACAAGGTAATTTTCACTAATCCTAAGGAACCGGAGGACCCGATTGAATTTAAAGGCGAGGGAAAGAAGCTTCTGATGTACGAAAAAGGTGAGAAAATTGCGGAAGTGATTTCCGACCATGAAGTTGAAGCCGTGCCGGAAGTAAGATGTGAAGATTTCAATTTTGACGGTTATTATGATCTGTTTCTTTATGATACACCGACCGATTACAGACATTACGGCGGCGAATGCTGGCTGTGGAACGAGAAAAAAGATGCGTTTGTAAAGACGGAAAAACTTGAAGGACTTTTCGGATACGGTATCGATACTGAGTTTTCTCATTTAGATGAAAGGATAAAAATCACATACACGGAGCATTATGATTATGCTGTGTCATATATCTGCAAAGCGGAATTTAAGTGGAATAAAGGCCTGATCGTACCTGTTTCTCTTGAAAAAACAGCTGATGAGGCTGATCAGCATTATACTAAAATAGAAAAGGAGGCTCAGGGGGAAAGCCATACAATAAATCAGTTAGTAAGCTATACATTAGATGAAGTCTATGAATTTGATCAGAAGAACCAGCCGGTATTAAAAAGCAGGACGCGTACTGCGAAAACTGGTGTTTATGTTAAGGAGGACGGAAATACTGAGAAAGAGGATGATCTGCGTTATTTCCGTATAACATCAGATTCTGTACAGTGTATGAACGGTGATTCGATTATTCAGAACATTCCTCTGAAAAACGGACCGGAGCTTATCTCGCAGTACAGAATGAGAAAATTCAGAAGCTCTGATTATCCGCTTTATTTTAATGATCTTGTTTTTTCAATGGATTATGACTATGACGGCTATAAGGACCTTTGTGTTACTGCAGGCGTAAATGAATACGGTATGGCTGATAAATTCATCTATTATCGTTATGATCCTGACACAGGCATGTTCAATGAGTGGGATGAACTTAATAATGTGTTCGAGGGAAAATGGATATGTTCTGAAGAATCGCACAGATTTAATCCTGTGGATAAGTACTATAATTACAAGCCAAAAGAAGAATATGCAAAATTATCGTGTGATAAATACATACCTACCGGAAGCGGTGAATATCTTGAGACACACTGGTATGTATGGAATAACGGTAAGCTTGAACCGGATAATACAGACGTTTCATTCCAGGCGTTAAGCATTACAGATTCTGAGTTCCGGTTCAACGCACCTGCCGACGGAACTGGTACCGGACCTAAACTCAGCCCAAATGTAGTTACCGGTGACGGCGCAGATTTAATAGCTTTTGTAGAACCTGTCGGTTTGTTTTCAGCCGAGTTAGCAGAGAATGTGGAAAAAACGTATGGATACAAATACAGGTATTTATCTGCCGAAGATGCATTTAATGAAATGACATATATCCCTTCCGGATATAGTCATGAGATAACAGACGGAAAACTGATTATTAAAACACCACAGGCGTCTCAGACGATAACTGATGAAAAAATATATGAGGACGATAGAGTTGTTTATGCCGATTTTAATTTTGACGGTTATGCCGATTTTTATACCTGTTATAAATACCGTACCGATGGAGATTATTATTTATGGAATCCTGAAACTGGTTTGTTTGAACAGAGCAAAGCACTGGAGTTTGACGGAACATATTTTCTGAAACCTGATTATGAAAACAAGACGCTTACGGCATATTTTTCAGAAGATGATAAAGGAAGAGAATCTATTACATTAAGATGGGAAGATGGTAATCTTGTTCCGGTATCCGCAGTGTTTGTTGAATACAGCAGAGTGTACGGCCATATTATAGCTAAGAAATGTCATTATAAATACGACAGTAATTATGACATGATACTTACCGGTACAGAAGAGACTGTATATGAATTGTGGAGAATGTTTAGTAAGATTCCTTTGGTTTGCAGAAAAACAGATTATGAAGAAAACAGTAATGAGAAATATTTGCGTTTTACTGACAGCGCACTTAAGCTTATGAAAGGAAGCAGTGTTATACAGTCGATGAGTTACAGTGATATTTTCGGGTATGAACCTGAGCCTGTATTAGAAAATGTTATTCCGGGAGATAATATTTTGCGGAACAAATTTGATTACGCAGAATGGGATATGAATTTTGACGGAACAGATGATCTTTGCATTACCTGTAGAATAAAAGGAGCGGAAGGAGAAGGATGGAAGAGTAAATATTCATATTATCTGTTTGACAAGATCACAGGAATGTACAGAAAATGGGATTCTATCTCGGAAAAAGGATATCTGTATCTTCCGGATTATCAGGAAAAGATCCTTTACTATAGGACTCAGCTGTTAGACGATGGAGATACCATAAAGTACAACTATCATAAATGGGAGAATGAACAGGATGTGATCTATAAGCAAGGGGCAGAAGACTGAATCAAACGTGATTTTTCCTCATTTTGAAGCAGACTGATAATTGACTTTCATCCGGTGATATGATACACTTATGAAGGAAATGAAATAAAAATGGGGGGGGCAGTTGATTTGAACTACAATTCAATGTATGATGTTTATCAGGAGTTATGCGCGAAATACCCGAACATTCCGCTTGCTTATGATGATTCCCAGGACTGTGTTA
>JBGUVZ010000161.1:0-2268 GCA_045220685.1 Oscillospiraceae bacterium
CATCGAACGTAACCTTACTAAAAACGGAAAGTATGAGGAGTTCAAGGCGAAGTTTGAGGAAATCTACGGTTCGACCTGGGTAGAGTCCAGAGATGAGTTTGACTACGTTCAGGACGAAGTAGTCGAAGCTCTTGCTGCTGTAGGTGCAATGAGTGAAGAAGCTGCACGTAACACATGTGAGAAGATAGCATTGAATTACAGCATGGATACTGAATCTTTTGCAAAGCTTGTAAAGAGCTATATTGACAGTAAGGAAAAGAACCATCATGTTGTATTTGTAATAGATGAAATCGGTCAGTACATCGGTGAAGATGATGACCTTATGCTCAATCTTCAGACAGTAGCTGAAGATCTGGGTAAGATCTGTCAGGGACAGGCCTGGATCATGGTAACTAGCCAGCAGGATATTGACTCTATTACTAAAACACGTTCAGACAATTTCTCAAAGATCCAGGGCAGATTTGCTACCCGTCTTTCTCTTTCATCCACTAATGTTGATGAGGTTATCAGAGAAAGAGTATTAAAGAAAAATACAACAGGTCATGACACGCTCTGCCTGCTTTATGATGCAAAGGAAACACTTCTTAAAAACCTTATTCTCTGGAATGATGAAATAAACAAGCCGCTTTATTCTGACAGGGAAAACTTTGCGGCGGTATATCCGTTTATTCCTTATCAGTTCAATATGGTAGGATCTATTCTGACCGCTGTAAGAACATACGGTGCATCAGGCAAGCATCTTGCTGACGGTGAACGTTCCATGCTTGCCCTTTTCAAAGAAGCAGCTGTCAAACTGAAAGACAAGGAACCGGGTGAGATCGTTCCGCTTCATATGTTCTATGACTCTCTGGAACAGTTCCTCGATCATTCACACAGTTCAGTTATTTCCCGTGCTTTTGACAATCCGCATCTTAATCCTGACCGTGAGGATGATAACTTTAATATCAATGTTCTGAAAACACTTTTCCTTATCAAGTATATCAAGGAGATTGTTCCGACAGTAGAAAATATCACAAGTCTTATGGTTTCACATGTTGACGATAACAGAATGGAACTTCAGAACAAGGTTGAGAAGGCTCTCGAAAGACTTGTAAAACAGACGCTTGTTTCGCGTAACGGAAATAAGTACATCTTCCTTACAAATGAGGAACAGGAAATAAACAAATCTATCTCCGCTATTCACATTGAGCTTGATGAACGTAAGAATCTTATCGCTCAGATGATATTTGAGGGTATTTATACTGAAAACAAGTATCGTTTATCTAAGTTCGGCAACAGATACAGCTTCGGTTTCAAGCAGATGGTAGATGAGAAGATCTATAAATCAAATAATGATTATTCTATGACTCTTCGTGTGCTGACTCCTGACAGTGATGAAAACACAACAGACGAAGGAACCATGTGCTTTCTTTCAGGACAGGACAATGTTGTACTTGTTGTTCTTCCTCAGAACAGAGCTTTTATAGATGAAATTGTAGGTGCAGCACAGATCGAACGTTTTCTGACATCCGGTGCGAGTGGAAATCTTACAAAATATGATGAGATCAAAGCCGTAAAGAGCCGTGAACTGTCAGATAAAAAACAGAACGCACGTATTTTCCTTGAAGATGCACTTAAAGAAGCAGTTATATATGTAAACGGCGCAAGATTACAGACAACTGCAAAAGATGTACATACAAAGTTTAATGAAGGACTTGAAAAACTTGTCAATACAATGTATCATAAGCTTTCGTATATAACTACTCCAGTGTCTGAATCCGACCTTTCTTCAGTTCTTAGCAATCAGGGTGAGGTTCTGACTCTTGATGGTGAAACTGCGAAGATAAATGAGTTTGCTGTCAGTGATGTTAAGGATTATATTGCAAGAAATACAGCGCAGAAGCACGCTAAAACTTCGTTAAAATCTCTTATCGATACATTCAGGCAGCCGCCGTATGGTTTTGTTGACATCGATGTTCAGTGGACAGTCGCAAAACTTCTTAAGCAGGGCGATATAACACTTTACCTTAACGGTGATGTTATTAATCTGATCAATAAGGACGTAAAGGATATTGTTCATTATCTTACAAGAAAAGAATTTCTTGAAAAGATTATGATCGAACTTAAAACCAAAGCAGGGCAGGCTCAGATCAAAGCAGCCAAGGGGGTTATCAATGATCTTTTCGGCAGTAAATGTCTGAGCGATGATGAAGATGTTGTAATGCGTGATTTCAAGCGTTATGCTGAAATCATGAAACATGATCTTGAACGCATTGAATACAACTATGA
>JBGUVZ010000162.1:0-2555 GCA_045220685.1 Oscillospiraceae bacterium
TTTTTTCAATTGTGCCGAAGGCACCACCATTTCGGTTTGTGCATCTGTAACATAATATGACCAATCTGCTTATAAGCATTTAACAAACTTCGGCAAAAAAATATTTTTTTCGAAAATAAACTAAGACATTTATGAAGTTCATGTGTATAATATATACAAGCAAAATATAGTCATTGATCTGCGTGGAAAATAATATAATCTGGGGGAGTTTCATTATGAAAAAGAAAATAAGTTTGTTTTTATGCCTTGCATTAGCCGTCAGTAATATTTCTGTTTCCGATTTTTCCGTAAAAGCTGAAACTGTAACTAACAAAGTGCAGATAGCATCTATTATCCAGAAATACATAAATACAAGTTATCCTGATAAAGCTAACGTTGAGATCCAGTCAAGCGGAACAGTTATGGTCACTTTTTCAAAAACTCCTGAAGGCGATGAAAAATATGACCGGCCACTAATATTTTCTGAAATATTAAATGAGCTGAAGGATAATAATGCTGATTATTCATTTGTAAAAATTCAGTTTTCAGATGGTTTACTCAAACCAGAAGAACTTGTAAGTCCGGTTTCCGGAGATGTCAACAGGGACTATAAATTCAATTCTGAAGATCTTGTTCTTTTCCGAAAATGGCTTCTTGGTATTCAGAACAATAATCTAACAGGCTGGATGGCTGCTGATGTAAATAACAACAGGAAAGCTGATGTTGCAGATTTTTGCATGTTAAAGCAAGTACTGCTTGACGAGTTAAACACTACTGAAACAGAAAATAACGCAGAAGCAGAAATAAAAGCTATAGATCCTGAAACCATAACATCAGTCGAAGTAAAAAGAGCAACAGATAAAGCTTATACCAGTTTATCTGACATGCAGATAAAAGAACTTATCCGTGTACTGCAGTTAAATGAAAAATATCAAAAAAATGATTCATACATGGAGTCAAGCGCTGATTTTATTATTTTTAATATAACACGCCCAAATGAACAGAACCTGTTATTACAAGTACATGAACAGCATCTTGTAATTAACGGTACAGGATTTTATATAAACACTACCATATGTGACATGTTAAAACAGCTTGCTGTTATGGCTATAAAACAAAAAACTCCATGGAAAACAGATTTTAAATCACACGAAGTAATTC
The DNA here is from genome assembly GCA_045220685.1 of Oscillospiraceae bacterium. Lineage (GTDB taxonomy): Bacteria > Bacillota > Clostridia > Oscillospirales > Ruminococcaceae > HUN007. Next base: position 1,141 of record JBGUVZ010000162.1, read on the forward strand.
CACTTGAAGTAAATGAAAGCTATTCTTTTGAAGAATTTACTGACACAACTGTAACATGGACTGGATATACTTATAATAACCGGTTTTTTGATAAAAACGGTATCGTCATATCAGAAATATCTGATGAAATAAAAACCGAAAAAAATGTAATGCCTCAAGGAATATTCAATGCTTTCTTCACTGATATAAACGGTGACGGACATCCCGAAATAGCGGCTTCAATATTTAATCAGGACGAAGAAATCAACGGCTATTTCATACAGGTTTATGATATCTTTAATAACAAATCATACAGGCTCGCAGACGACTATCAGCAGTACCATCTTTCATTTAAAAACGAAAAATTATTTGCAGAGCAACTTTCGAATGTTAGTGCATACGATATATGGTCTGATTATGATATTATCGGAAAACTGACAATAGAAGACGATAAGCTGCTGATCATACCTGAAGTATGAAAAAATCCAGCTGTACGCAATGTGCAGCTGGATTTCATTGTATATACGCTGTCTTTGGCAGCTCATCTTTTTAAATTCTGAAACATCTCTGGATGTTTTCGCTCTCACCCATTACGAAAGCTACGTCATCCGGTTCGAAAACTGAGTCAGGTCTCGGAAGGAATACGTTATCTCCTCTTTTTACGGTGAGGATGTTTATGTCGAATTTCTTTCTTACGTCGATCTGGGCAACGCTTTTGCCGAACCAGGTTTTCGGTACTACCATTTCGTAGATCGAATAGTTATTGTCGAGCTGGATGAAATCGAGAATACTGGTCGAAGCGTACTTGGTGGCAACTCTGAGAGCCATCTGCTTTTCAGGGTAAACAACTTCGTCGGCACCGTTGCGGCGGAGAAATTTCATCTGAACGTCGTTTGTGGCTCTTGAAATTACCATCGGAGCACCGAGTTCCTTTAAAAGTGAAGTTGCTTCAAGTGATGACTGGAAAAGTCCGCCCAGTGCAACGATACATACATCATAGTTGCTTACTTCAAGTGATCTTAAAAATTCCTCATTGGTACCGTCGCCGATCTGAGCTTCCGTTACATACGGAAGAATAGCATTGATGCGTTCCTCATCTGTATCGACTGCCATAACCTCACAGTCAAGTTCACTCATTCTGCGGGCAACGTTGCTTCCGAACTCGCCCATTCCGATTATAAGAACTGTTGTCATTTCTCAATCTCCTTATCCTACATTTATTTTTTCAAGCGGCATACGTGAATTCTGGTTTTCGGCAGAAGGAAGCGCAGCGTAGATAAGCGTAAGTCCTCCTACTCTTCCGAGGAACATTAATATCATTAATATTATATGTGATGAAAGTTTCAATCCCGTGGTTATGCCAAGCGTAAGTCCTGCAGTTCCGACAGCCGAACCGGTCTCGAACAGACAGGTAAGCAGCGGAAGATCCTCTGTTC
>JBGUVZ010000163.1:0-4782 GCA_045220685.1 Oscillospiraceae bacterium
GTGAAAGCTTCATGCCTTCGCCGTAAAGCTCAACAGCCTTGTCGAGCGATATTTTGCCGCTTTCAAGAGCCGTTACTATCTTTTCAAGTTCTTCAAGTTTTTTCTCAAAAGACATCTTATTTTCTCTCCGTATCTGTAACTGATGCAAAGGCTGAGCCGTCTGCAAAATCGATCCGTATGCTGTCCCCTGTCTGAACTTCGGAAACCGACTTTATCATCTCGCCTTCCTTTTTGTAGACCGTGGTGTAACCGCGCTTGAGCACTTCAAGAGGGTTAAGCGATTCAAGGCGTGACACTTTGCCGGCAAGAGCATTTTCCCTGCCGGTAAGAATATTGTTTATAGCATATTCAAGTCTTTTTCTTTTCATTTCAAGATCAGCACTGCTTTTTAAAAGCAGATTTTCAGGAGACACCCTGCCGAGCCTTGTCGAAAGAGACGAAAGCTTCGTTTCAAGCCTTGCCATGCAGAATTCAAAGGATTTTTCCGTTCTTCCTCTGAGTGAATCCACAAGTCTTATCATATCTGCAATATCCGGCACCGCAAGTTCAGCTGCCGCAGACGGTGTAGGCGCACGAAGATCCGCCACCAGATCAGCGATGGTAAAGTCCGTCTCGTGTCCGACAGCGCTGATAACAGGCGTGTTCAGATGATATATGTAATAGGCAAGCTGTCTGTCATTGAAAGCCGCAAGGTCTTCGTATGAACCGCCGCCGCGGCCGATTATTATAACGTCACAGTCGCCGCAGTCTGCCATGCTTAAAGCCCTGCAGAGTGATGCAGGTGCGTCGGCTCCCTGTACAAGTGAAGGATAGATAACAAGTTCCGCAAGCGGATAGCGTCTGGACATAATATTTATCATATCCTGAAGTGCCGCACCCTTTTCGGAGGTAACAACACCCACGCGCTTAGGAAATTCCGGCAGAGGCTTCTTGTGTGCCTTTTCAAACAGGCCTTCCGCTTCAAGCTCCTTCTTCAGCTTTTCGAATTCCATCTGCAGGTTTCCGGCTCCGTCCGGGACCATGTCGGTTACGTAAAGCTGATAAACGCCGTCACGTTCAAAAACTGAAACGGATCCCATTGCAATAACGCTCTGTCCGTTCTCAGGCATAAACCGGAGCGAAGCTGCATTGCTGCGGAACATGACCGCCTTGATCAGCGTATCGCTGTCCTTCAGTGTAAAATACAGATGTCCGGCATTTTTAAAGTTTGAGATCTCGCCCTTCAGGTAAATGCCTTTGAGCTTGTCGTCCTCCTTGAACTTAAAGGCCAGATATCTGTTGAGCTGAGATACTGTCAGTATATTCAATATATCTGTGCTCCTGATTTTATTTTAGCATAGACCGCAAGTCCGGTTGCGTTATCACAGGAATACTGCGGTTCTGCAAAGTAAGAATCAAATTCTTTTTCAAGTCTTTCCTTTATGATCTGGTCAGACATGACGCCGCCGGCAAATACTACAGGCATGTTTCCGTACTTTTCAATTGCTGCCTGTGTCATTGCCTTTACCGTCTCGCAGACATATGTAAGGCAGAAAAGTGCGATGTCCTCATACGGTTCGTTTTCTTCCTTCATCTTTCTGCACTTGTTTTCAAGTCCGGAAAGCGAACAGTCCATTCCGCGTATCACAGGCTTTATCTTGAACCTTTTCGTGCTCTTTAAAGCCAGCTCCTCAAGTGCCGCTCCGCACGGAAAAGCAAGATCAAGCATAAGTCCTGCACGGTCAACCGCCTGACCTGCCTTAAGGTCGAGTGAAGTTCCGACCTGAGTAATGTCGATTATATTTTCATCATCCGGTCTGCATATAAGGCAGTCCGTTGTACCTCCGCTCACATGAAAGGCGATAAACTCCTGTGAGATAAGGTCGAGTCTTCCGGCTGAATAAAGCGCAGCCAGAATATGCCCGGTCTGATGTGATGTCCTGTAAAGCTCTGCTCCGGTTATGGCCGCAAGTGATCTTGCAAGACCTTCGCCGCACAGAAAACAGGGCATGTAGGATCCATCGGCAAGTCTCGGTTTTACTGAAACTCCGACCGCCGTCAGGACAATATCTGAAGTGAGTGCTTCCACAAGATCAGGCAGCTGTTTTGTATGATGAAAAACAGCGTCGCTCTGTCTTAGTCCTAAGTTTCCCTTTGCCACCGGCAGAAGCTTTTTCTGCTGCTTCATCTCGCCGGTAACACTGTCGTAAAGAGCCACCGAAGTGGTGTAGTTACTGGTGTCTATCCCCAGGAAACAGCCCATTATTTATTTTCACCTTCAAGGCTTCTTGTGTATGCGCCGAGAATTCCGTTTACAAATGAAACGTCTTCCTTGTAGGAATAGTTCTGTGCAAGAAGTACTGCTTCGCTTACAGCTGAATTTGTCGGGATCCTGTCGTTGTAAAGGATCTCGTAGAAAGCTATTCTGAGAATTGCAACGTTAATCTTTGCAATACGCGCGAATACTCTTTTTTTGCTGTATTCAGCGATCATAGCATCAAGTTCCTCTGACTTTGCAAGAACATCAGTTACCATCTGTCTGACATCATCATTGACTACGATCTCGTCGATGTCCTCAGCCATTTCAAAAAGCTCATCAACAGGATCATCTCTGAGCAGTGATTCGTAAATGATCTTGAACGCACTGTCTCTGATGTCTCTTCTTGTCAGTTTATCTGCCATATAAAAAAACTCCTTTTATTTCTTTTCAAAGCTTATGCCTGATACATTAACGTTAACTCTTGATACTGTGATACCTGTTGCAGACTGTACCTCTGACTTGACAGCGTTCTGTATCTTTTCGCTGGTAAGAACTGCACTGTAGCCCTGTTTCAGTACAACATCAGCACTGATCTCAACCACGTCGCCGTCAGCTTTTACACTGACCGGATTTGTTTTCACAAAGAAGTTTCTGATAAATCCGTAATCTGAACGGATGTTTTCTACTCCTTTGATCTCATTGATGGCATTTGCTGCTATTGATGTTATAACATCTTCTGAAATGCGTACTGCACCGGTGTTTTCCTTTGACATACTGTTCCCCTCCGTATCGTAATAAATTCAATCTCTTATATTATAACATTTTTTAAGTATGTTTACAACCGTTAAAGACATAAAAATCTGTTACATGCATTATGCGATGATACAAATCAGAACAAAAATCCTCCCGGACCATGTATCAATGATCCGGGAGGATGAATTTCATTATATTACTTAAGTTTTCCGAAACTGCGTAAGTATCAGTATTCCGAGCTTAAGAAAGCACTTGCTGCCTTCTGTACAGCCTTTGAAGCATCTTCAGCTGTCATGTCCGGAGATGTGAAATACTTGACTGCTTCTTCCCTTACAGCATTGTAGTAAGGTGAACCCTTAGGATCAAGATAAGCTGTGCTGTTTACTGCCTTTCTGAACTTGTCAACAGCAGATGACTTGATCTCATCAATCTCGTATTCCTCGCCCCATGTGGTGTAAATGGTCGGAACATAATCCTTGCCGTTAAGCATACGTTCAAATCTGAATGATGTGCAGTCTTCGATGAGCTTGTCGAGAACAGATTTTCTTATCGGAAGAACGTTGTTCTTAAGGTGTCCGTTGATCTCTTCCTCTGTGTAGCCCTTGTCCTGTCCCCAGCCATAGAAATCTTCAGTGAGGAACTGACGGATGAAGTACCATGCTTCATTCTTTGCATCAGAAGTCTTCAGAACTGAGAAGCATAAGCCAGGTTCTACCTGAAGTCCGAGTTCCTTTTCTGCTGAAGGCATACCCTTTACTATAGCATCTTCACCAGTTTCAGCTTCTGCGTAAGCTATCTGGTTAGGTGATGAAAGAAGATCAGCACGAACTGAATAGAGCTTGTGTACCATTGTATCGTAATCAACTGAAGGTGATTCGTCTACTGTCGGGAATGCATCTGCCCACTGGAGAAGTTCTCTGAAGTCCTTCTTGTCAAATGTGCATGTCTTCTCGTCGAAGTCTGTATGGTCGATAAGGTAAGCCGGAAGAACAGCATCGAGTGCATCTTCCTCGTTTACATATATAGTATTTGAAACATTTGCTGATTCAAGAAACTCGCTCATCTTCCAGTGTGACTTGCCGTCAACTGCAGATTCGTCAGCGATGAATGTTCTGCCCTTGAATACAGGGAAAATTCTGTACATTACATCATCTGACATACAGAGTTCAGAGATGTTTTCCATAAGATCGTCTTCATGAATCTCAACGTCGTCCTTCATGAAGTCACGAAGGTCAGTGAACTTTCCGTCTGCTGCGTATGAACTGAAATCATTGTCAGCAGGATCGTAAACGATAAGGTCAGGTGTGAAGCCTTCACGCATATCCTGTTCGAGCTTCTGCATACCGTTGATTCTCTTAACGGACGGAGTTGTTACTGTTTCTGAGTCTTCATCATCTTCATCGTCTTCGTCCTCGTCATCCTCATCGTCTTCATCTTCGTCGGACTCTTCCTCGTCATCTTCTTCCTCTTCCTCATCTTCATCGAGTACAGAGTCTTCATCTTCGAGGTCTTCATCCTCCGGCTTTTTCTCGTCAGTATCTTCCTCAGTCTGTCCGAGAAGTTCCTCGTCAGATACTGTTATTGTTTCACCGAACTTAGCGTAGTTCTTAGGATGTATAAAGAACTTGTCGCTTGCGCTGTTGAATTCCTTTATTTTTGAAAGGAGATCATATTCCTTTCCGTTTATATCGATAGTAGCATAAATATCGCCGGCGATCGTGATGATTCTTTTTGAATTTATCTCAGCAAGACGGTTGGCGTCAGCCTTTACAAGACGAACTGTTCTCTTT
>JBGUVZ010000164.1:0-2594 GCA_045220685.1 Oscillospiraceae bacterium
TGACCGTAGTGTTTGTCCTTCGAAAGCTGATAGGCTTCCTCCACCACGAGCACGGTGTTGTTCTGTGCCGCCTCGTCCATTTTTTCATTTATGAGTTTCTGTGAATCGCCGACATGAGTTCCGATAAGTGATGAAGCATCCACAATTACCGGACTTCTTCCGCCGAGTATTCCGGTGGCATAGTAAAGTCCTGCTAAAAGTTTTGCAGCCGTTGACTTTCCTGTACCCGGATTTCCGACCCAGATCATATGTTCCGGTCCCGGATATTCAATGCCCTTTTCACGGCATTCGTCGTAAAGATTACACTGGTCGTCAAACATCTGTTCAAGGAAATCAAGACCGATGTACTTCTTCAGATCACTGTAGGCTTCCTCACGTGTGGATGCGCCAAATCCGTCAAACAGATGTACTGAGTCGCCGAAATCTGATTTTTTCACTGCCGGTTCTGCTTCCTTTGCACGCATCTGAGCAGATGCGATGACCGACTTTGCAAGAGTAACTATGTCACGGGCATTGCCGAAAGTCTTTCGGTCACGTTCCCTGTATAGATTAACAAAGTAACAGGAAAGCCCCTCATCCACCTCAGGTGAAAGCGTGAGCCGGTTTTTATCTATATAGTTTCTGAATATCTTTTCAAGCACATCCGGTTTGTAGTCATCGATGGTTATGATGTTCTTCATGCTGAATCTTGAAGGAAGACCTTCGTTCATCTTAAAGAAATCAGCCATTTTCGATTTGTAGCCCGCAACAACTACGCAGAAATGATACTTCGGATCAGTCATAGCCGCCACAAGAGTGTTGATGACTTCAGCGCAGTAATTTTCGCCGCCGGATGATGAACCGTCACTAAGATTAACAAGTGAATATACCTCATCGATGAAAAGTACACCGCCCTGGGCACGTTCAATGGCATTTACCGTGTTGATGGCAGATGCGCCAAGGTACTGGCCCACAAGAGTGTCTCTTGAAGCACATACGGTATGTCCTGAACTGAGGATCCCGTGCTTGTATAGAATACGTCCTATAAGTCTTGCTATCTCAGTCTTGCCCACACCCGAATTGCCTTCGATAACAAAGTTCGGGATCTTATAGTTTCCGGTACATCCTCCTGGTCTTTCAAAGCGTTCGAGAGTGAAAACGCCTTCTTTCTTTTCTGACTTTTCAGAAGTGTTATATTTTAAAAAGTTTTCGTATTCGTCGATATTTCTTTTAATTATGTCGCAGGCATTCTCCCAGCCCTGATTTCTTCTGCTTTCAAGTACCTCCTCCGGATCTTCCGGAGAATATCTTACATCCTTTTCAGCATAGATACGGTTTATTGTCTCAGCAGAAAACGGTATTCTGTCACCTTCGCAGTCACGTAAATATGTTTCTGTACGGTCACGGAAAGTGTTGAGCCCGCTTTCCGATTCACGGCAGTAAAACTGCATGGTATTCACAATGCTGTCAATATTCTTTTCGTCCCAGTCAAAGGTTATCTTTTTAATGCTTTTTCCTATATCGATACCGCGTACCGCCCAGTAAAACAGCAGATCACGCATTTCATCACTGCCCGGATGCTTCACTATAAGGCAGTTGTCAGAATTGAACTTTCTTTTTCCGTCATGGTCTTCTGCAATGAACAGTGAAGAAAGTGAAAGCTCGCTGTTGCTCTGAAGCATCTGCTGAATTTCCTTTGTGCCAAGTCCCTTCGACAGGAAAATGCATATGTTCCTGTTGTCTGCGGACATGGACTTCCAGCTTTCAAAAAGTCGGTTGTAGTTTCTTCTGCTTACCGAATCGGTACGGTTTACAAAGTCGTCAAAGCTTGTAAAGATTATAACCGTACGTTTGTTCCTGTTATTCATAAGTGCCTCTGCCTTATGGATAAAGTCAGCATCGCTTTCCATAGGATAACGCATACGCACATCCTTTTTCGGTGCATCCTTTTTCTTCGCTGCAGAAGGTGTTTTTTCCTTTATTCCGAAAACATTGAAAATGTCGTCCTCATCTTCCGGTTCTTCGATTACTTCATCTTCAGGTTTTCCGTCAATGCACACCGCATAGTTTTCAGCACTTTCCCTGTCGTGAAAATAAAGACCGGAACCGCTTCCTGAATAGAACAGAACACACTCGTAACCGACTTTTTTCAGATATCCACAGAGATACTGTTCAAAACTCATTATCTGCAGATCAGGTGTGCAGAATGAATCTGTAATGTTTCCTGAAATACTGAAAATACGATGGGATGAATATTCAAAAATCGATCTTTCCAATGTCCTCACCTCGTTTATCCGTTTTTTCATTGAATGCTGAACTTTTCAAATTTCAGCACGGAGACAATTCTCCATAAAAGTGTTTCTTCCTATTTCCTGCTTACCGTAACAGGATTTTCTATCATACTAACTTGTCCGAGATCCTTTGCATCCATGCCTCTGGTCTCTTCACTGCACTTAAGACTTACGTCTGAAACACTGCTGCATGTACCTTTAAGTTCATTGATAATTGCTTTCCTGTACTGTTCACGGCTTTCCTCGTTGCTTTCATTGCTCGATAGAATAAGCTCCGTCTGCAACTCTGCATTTTCATCTTCATACGGTATAAGCGAAATGGTA
>JBGUVZ010000165.1:0-7746 GCA_045220685.1 Oscillospiraceae bacterium
CAAAAATATTCTGGGATTCGACCTTCTGTCCGAGAACAGAAATATCTGCCGAAAAATCCTCAGATTCATTGAGTATATACTCAACCGGAACATCAAGAACTCTTGAGATATCTATCAGCTTTTCAATCGGAGGAGATGAGTTGTTGTTTTTCCATGCGGAAACGGTAGACGCAGGAACACCGATACTGTCTGCGAGGTTCTTCTGAGAAATATGTTTTTTCTCGAGTATCATAAATAGCTTTTGTGATATAGTCATTAACAGTCACTCCTTATATTTGATTTCCAAAAAATGATATTTGACTTTATAAACGAAAAATCATTGACAAATTCAAGTGCATGCATTATAATAAAATTGCAATGATAATGATTAATCGTTTGTAATAATGATTATATCATTTTTGATGTGAATTTACAAGATACATGAGATCGCTTTTTATCAAAATATTATCTATGGATCTCAAAAAGGAGAATGCTTTTATGGAACAGAATAATCAGCTTTCTGAAAGAATGAAAAACTGGATAGAAGATTTCGCAGAAGGCTTTGTTGCTTCGCTTTCAACGCAGGAGGTGCTTGACGGAGCTAGATTCGATGAGCTTGTTGATATGATGACGTTTTATTGTCATGACTCAGAAGCTTTAATAAGAGTGTCATGTGAAGAGGCGTATCAATATCGGCGGAACTGTATACATTTTTATCTCGATATACATATGTCGAATGAAGATGATGAAAATAAGCTTGTAGAAACAGTTGCTGAAACAGTATCGGGAGCGAATATTGTGCCGCTTGTAAGAATCGATTTGTATGCGCTTGGCAAAGATCCGTACCTAACAGATGATGATCTTCATGCTATTGCTCAAAAACTTACTGAAGTATTTCCAACACATTCGTTTATTCTTGACAGGATGAGATATGATCCGTATAGGAAATCAAAAACAGGAGAACTGCGTATTATTTATGATACACGTGAGATGAAAGTGCGCAATGAAGAGTTTGCCTGGTAAATAAAAATGGATCTAACCAACCGTGGCGTATATTTCGGTGGGTTGATATTGCAGTTTGACAAAACAAGGATATTGCAGTATAATGTTGCTAAAAGCAAACCGGTGCGCAAAAAAGGAGATATTAAAATAAATGAATGAAATGTTTGATCTCTCGAAATTCGATGAATACAGAGAGGATAATCGACGTGAGGTAAAATCGGCAGAAGGCGGGCTGCCGCAAACTCTGTGGGATACGTATTCTTCAATGGCCAATACATATGGAGGCGTAATAATATGTGGCGTGAAGGAACGAAACGACGGTACATGGTTCACCACAGGAATGAAGGATGTTTCAAAATTGAAGAAAAACTTCTGGAATCAGGCCAATGACCAGAAGAAAGTCAGTATAAATTTGCTTAGTGAATCAGATGTAAAAGCCTATGAAGTTGGAGAAGATGTTATTCTTGTTATAAATGTCCCGATTGCAGACAGGGAAACAAGGCCGGTTTATATTAACGGTGATATGTTTCGCGGTACTTTTAAACGAACAAATGAAGGGGATTATCATTGTACGCCTAGAGAAGTCAAGGCGATGCTTCGTGATCAGGCAACAATGAGTCCAGATATGAAGGTACTTGAAGATGAAAGTATTTCGGATTTTGATAGTGATAGTTTAAAAACTTATCGCATGCTGTATACAACCAGACATACTGACAGTGCATGGAGCAAACTTCCGGATGATAAGTTTCTTATTCAGATCGGTGCAGCAAGTGATAAAACAAGTGACGGATGTATTCGTCCTACAGCAGCCGGACTTTTGATGTTTGGGCAGGAATATCGTATTACGCCTCAGTTCCCTGAGTATTTTCTTGACTACAGGGAAAAACTTGATCCGAATATAAGATGGACAGATCGTGTTCAGACTCAGTCCGGAGATTTTTCCGGAAATGTATTTGATTTTTTTAGGATAGTTTATTCAAAAATTACAGCAGATTTTAAGAAGCCGTTTATGACCGAGGGAGCATACAGGGTAGAAGAAACACCAAAACATCTTGCCGTTCGAGAAGCTTTAGCAAATTGCCTAGTGAATACGGATTATTTTCAGTCATGGAGCGTAGTTATTGAACGGTATCCTGACAGGATCGTTATGTCGAATCCAGGAACTATTATACCAGGAAAGGAACAGATGCTGAAAGGCGGAATTTCTGAGCCGAGAAACAAGAATCTTTTCAAAATGTTTAATCTCATAGGTATCGGTGATCATGCTGGTTCAGGTGTTCCTGATATTTTTGATGTATGGAGAGAGGAAGGATTAATCGAACCGCAAATCGAAGAAAAGTTCGGAATAGAGTGTCCGGACAGGACTACATTGATTCTGCCACTGTTAAAGAAAAAACTTAATGTACAAGAAAAAAGTCCGAAAAAAAGTCTGAAAAAAAGTCCAGAAAAAAGTCTGAAAAAAAGTCCGAAATCGGCAACTGATAAGCAGGAAAATATGGAAATTAGAAGACGAATGGTTATAGAAATGATTAAAGCAGATCCTTGTGTATCCCGAGCGTATATGGCAAAAGAACTAGGAATAACCGACAGGCAAGTAAGGACGGTGCTGGAACAGCTGAAGGCATCAGGAGAAATTAATGGACGCAGCGGTAAATGGGTGATAATCAACCAATGAACAAAAAACTAATCTCCGCCCTCATAGTTGCCGTTGCGGCACCTGTGATCGCGTATTTCGTAAGCGAAGATATACGCTGTATGCGCTATCTTAAGGATCCGGACGAGGTCCGCCACAAGGAAGTGCAGTCCATAGATATGTCCGACAAGGACAGAATAAAAGATTTCGATACCCTCTGGAAAGTGGTTTCAGAGGGCATTCCTGCTGTTTACGCCTATCCGGATGCTTTCGGATACGATATAAGAAAATCGGAGGAGCGGTACCGTGAGGCTGTGTGTAATGCTACGGATGACACCGAATATTTCTGCGTCATGCAGTCGGTACTGAACGATGTTCCGAGCACCCATACGGGCTTCTTTTTTCCGGACTACAAGCTTATAACCGAATACAACTGCATGGCGTCGGAGATCGTCAAGACGGATCCATATCTCCGCGATATGACGGAGCTGTGGAACAAGTCAATGAAGCACTATTACCGTGAAAGCCGTGCCTATCAGTTCGATTACGTTGAGGGAAAGTACTGCTTTTCGCCTTATTCGGAAGTGAAGATATCAGATGAAGGCGCACCTGTGATAAAGTCAGTAAACGGTGTATCTCCTGATGAATTTATACTTGATCATCTTTCATCTGCGAAAATGTACTTTGACGATGAGATAGGCAAGCTCTACCGCAGAAGCCTTGTATTTAACGACCGGAACGGTGAAAAACTTGAACTTGTCCTTGAAAATGAAGACGGATCGGAATCTAATACAGAAGTTTTTTATGATCTGTGCGATGAATATATGTTCGTAAATCAGCCGTATCTGCACGGTGTTTACGAACCCCCGGATGAGATATATGATATCGAATATCTCGACGAAGCGGAAAATATCGTTTATTTCAGGCTCGATGACCTTGATAACGACAAGGGAAGCAAAGTGGCGTCTGAAATCAAAAAGTACTGCACTTCTGATGATGTTTCGGTGATACTCGATCTTCGCCGCAACGGAGGCGGCACTCTTGAATATACCGGCGAATACCTTTATTTTTCGCTTTTCGCTGATGACAATACGGTGCATGAAACGGAATATATCCTCAAATCATCCGGTAACCGTGACTTTTTCAGAGGTATATACCGTCTGATGAATATAAAGGTATTCGGTATGGATAAGCTGTCTTACGGTGAGACGGCCGAAGTATCGCCTTTTCTTAAGGGGAGGACCGTATACTCCTATGACGTCAGTGCAGATATGAAAGGCGGTAGCCAGAAGCCTTTTGTCTGCGTTCTTGTATCTGACCGGACGGCGTCTTCGGCCGATTACTTCGTGTCGGCTGTGAAACCGTATGACAATGCAGTGATCATAGGCGAAAATACTGCAGGTGAGAAGACCGGCGGACAGTTCCTTGCCATGCTTCCGAAAAGCAGGCTTGTTTACTACTACAGTGCATCCGTGTGTAAGAATCCAGACGGTACAGATAATTCACTCTACGGTACGGAACCTGAGATCCGCTGTCGTCAGACTCTTGACGGATACCGCGACCGCAGCAGGATGATTTCCGAAAACAAACCGGCAGATACCCTCGAAAACCGCATTCAGTGTGATGATGTACTTAGAAAGGCGTATGATCTTTGCAAAAACAGATGATGGATCACTGTAATTTTTGAAATAATGACATAAAAAATAACGGCAGCCTTTTACGGACTGCCGTTTCTTGCTATTAAAAAATTATTATTTTTTATTTGCTTTGCTGCTCTCAAGGAACTTGTATGTGCATGCAGCAAGTGCAGATCCAACGAGCGGAGCGAGGATGAATACCCATAAGCATGCGAGCGGATCTGTATTTCCTTCGAGGCCTGTGATAACTGCAGGAGCAATGCTTCGTGCTGGGTTTACTGAAGTACCTGTAAGGCCGATTCCGAAGATGTGTACAAGTGTAAGTGTGAGGCCGATGATAAGGCCGCCGAATGATCCGTGATTTGCCTTCTTTGATGTAACGCCGAGAATTGTGAGAACAAAGATGAATGTGAGTACGATCTCAACTACGCATCCTGCTGCTGCACTTCCGTTTACACCTGCGAGTCCGTTTGAACCGAATCCTCCGGTCTTGTCGTTTACTGCACCAAGTGAGAAGATAAGTGCGAGAAGTCCTGATCCTGCGAAAGCACCGAGACACTGTGCACATATATATCCGAAAAATTCTGACAGTGTCATTCCTCCTGTAAGAAGAACTCCGAGTGAAACAGCAGGGTTTATGTGGCATCCGGAAATATTTCCGATGCAGTATGCCATACCAACGATAACGAGACCAAATGCAAGAGCGGTGAGAATGTATCCTCCGCCGTTTTCAGCGTCACATCCGACCAGCATCGCTGTTCCGCATCCGAGAAGCACCAGAACCATAGTTCCGATAAACTCGGCTATGTACTTTTTCATGTTTTCCATAATAACCTCCGTGAAGTCAAAGTATTTTTACGCTTACTATAATTTTAGCACAAATCCATGATGAGTTCAAGACAAAAATGTTCAGAATGCCGCACAAATCAGATCGCAGATTCTTTATTTGCTGACCATTTCTTTCAGAAGGATAAAGTCGATGATATTGATCTTTCCGTCGCTGTTAATATCGGCTGCTATAGATCCCTTTTCGTTGATGGTCATAGCTCCAAGAAGCGTGTACTGAAGTGCAACGAGATCCGCAGCGGTGATTGAAAAATCGAGGTTTACGTCGCCCGGAGTGATTTGCGGTTGCATAGGTTCTGTTACGACTGGCTCAGTTACCACTGGTTCCGTAATCGCCGGTTCGGTAACGGCTGGTTCAGTCACAGGAGGCTTTGTAATCTCAGGTTCAGTAACGACTGGTTCTGTGACTGCAGGTTCAGTAATCTCCGGTTCCTTTGGCTTTTCCGGTGAAAGTTTCACTGTGCCTTCAGGGAATGCATTTACCGTAAGGTCGTTGATATAGTATTCGATATTTGTGTAACCTTCACCGCAGTAGTCGCCGTTCGTGTCACCTGCGTCGTTCGGATTGAGGCCGCGCGCAAGCTCCCAGTCATCCGGCATGCCGTCGTTGTCCGTGTCGGTTATGGTCTTCGTGAGCACCGGAGCAGGGTAGCTGTACTTCGTATCGCACTTTATCTGGTACTGGTTAAGCTTCTGCTGCTGTGATGAATCTGCCGTGCCGTATGACGCTGTTCCGGTGAGATAGCCCGTACCGGTCTTCGTTTCATTTGCACACTGCTTGTCGATATCTGTACGCAGGTCAGGAGCGATGCCATTTCCGGCGAAATTTACAACATGGTCATATGAAGCTTCCGCACTTTCAGTTTTATCTGCCGTTGAAATATTTTCACCGTCTGAATCGATAGTAAATGCAAAACCGCTCTTAACGGTGTCCTTGGATATGCCAAGTCCGTCCTATACGGTGATCCCGTTCCAGTTGTCGTAGGTGACATCTCCGTAAACAGATCCGTCCTTGTTGAGCATTCTGTTTCCTGCGAGATAGATTTTGAAATTCTGTGGATTTGTAGAGCTGTCCACATTGACATAGCGCTTGCCGCCGGTGGTGCCGTTGCCCATCTTAAGAGTGTTGCCGACGTAGTTGAGATGTCCGATCGTTCCGTAGGCTGTTTCGTAAGCCCAGTCATATATTACGTTGTTGGTAAAATCAGCGGTCTTTGTTCCCGGCACTTTACCTCTGAAATTTCTTGAAACATTGTGGACGATGAGATTGTGGTCAAATGTGAGATTTCCGTTGCCCATCATGATGCCGAATCCATGCAGCCCCTTGTCGTGACCGCCCCATGAATCGGCAGGACCGATAACGGAGTACTGAACCGTGTAGTATTCGTTGTTTGAGTACAGCCCCCACTGTTCGTCCGTTGTCCAGCCCATTGAGCAGTGGTCGATTATCGAGTGAGCGCCCTTTGCGCCGCCCCATGCGTCGTTGCCCTTGCTTGTAGCTGCATACGGACCCGGACGCGAGCTGATGAAACGGCAGATGATATTGTCGCCACCCATGCCGAGCTTGTAGTTCTTAAGCGTGATGCCCGAACCACCCGGAGCAGTCTGTCCGGCGATAGTCACGCTGTCGGCAACTATAATATTTCCCTCAAGTTCTATAGTACCGCTTACATCGAAAACAACGATACGGTTAGATTTGCTTACAGCCTCACGGAATGATCCTTCGCCGCTGTCATTAAGATTCGTTACGTGTACCACTTCACCGCCGCGTCCGCCGGTGGTATATTTACCTCCGCCGACAGCTCCCGGAAATGCCGGTATCTTATCCGCCGCATTTACATATGTCTTTGCGCCCATACCCGGAAACGCCACAGCCGAAACACTCATAAGCAGCCCCGTTACAAAAGCCGCCGCTCTTTTTGATCTATTAACTTTCATACAAATCCTCCTGATCTTCCGGTGCCCGTTAATGCACCGTCTTTCTGCTGTAATAATTATAACTTAGTTTCAGTGTATTTGCAATAGAAATGTATCAGCGATGTTGGATTTGATTGTTCTTTGTGAATAAAAAATCAGCAGACACAATATTAAAAGTGTCTGCTGAAATATATTGTATCATTCTTCAAAATCCATAGCTAAAAACATTGCTTTACAAGGCTCTTCGCCGCGGTTTTTAACAAATCGCATATCATCGTCCAGTTCTTCAAAACCATTTCGCTTATAAAGATGTAATCCTTCTTCTGTTGAGAAAAGTGCGATGAATGAGAACCCAACTATATTTTCCTGTATGTATATTGCTCTTGAGATACAATCCATAAGAAGCCAGTCTGAAATGTACCAGTTCTCATTATATTTTATCTTCTGGAACTTATCGTTTATAGCGAAGTAATTAAGATAGAGAGAACCACCCTGTCGTTCGGAGATGTTATCAGCGGTATGTTCTATATGTCCTGTGCTTATATTGTAATAACCTATCAGTTCGTTTTCAGAATATAGAATATATGTTTTACCGAATAAAGTGTCAAGAGATTCCGGACTTTTAATAAACATATCAATGTTCACATTACCGCAGCTGAACGTCTGTGAAAGCTTTAACTGTAATTCTTTGGTGTATGGAACAGTAATAAAATTATTTTCGTTCATCTTTAA
>JBGUVZ010000166.1:0-5403 GCA_045220685.1 Oscillospiraceae bacterium
AAATGCAACTCCTGTACCTACACTGTCGCACTCGTAGTTTATCGCTCTGTCAGCTTTTACACCGAATTTTCCGGCTTCAGTTATCGCATCGATATTTGCTCCGATGAACAGGAACTCCCATCCGTATTTCTTCTGCTGCTTCTCTACCATTTTCTTAACCTTAGCATGGTTATACTCGTGGCTGGAGTTTTCCATGCCATCTGTAGTGATAACGAACAGCGTCTTTTCCGGTACGTCCTCTTCCCTTGCATACTTATGAACATTGGAAATATGCTTAACTGCACCGCCTATTGCATCAAGAAGTGCTGTACAGCCTCTGACGTAATACTGTTCTTCAGTCATTGGTTCGATCTTATTCACCGGTACTCTGTCGTAGATAACTTCAGATCTGTCATCAAAAAGAACAACTGAGATGTATGCCTCTCCCTCTTCCTTTCTCTGCTTCTCGATCATGGAATTGAATCCGCCGATAGTATCCTTTTCAAGTCCGCTCATTGAACCGCTTCTGTCGAGTATAAAAACAACCTCTGTTAAACCTTTACGCATAATGGATCATCCTCCTGTAATCATGTCCCCTAAGGGTGTTTGTTTCTTCTGTGATCTCATTATACACCATTTCGAAAAAATAAAGGTCGCCGGTAAAGCGACCTTTATGGATTTTTATTTATTCACAGATATGCTGATCAATACGTTCATTCAGCGGCATTTAATGAATCAAAATCGAAATGAACTGAACTCCAGTCGAAGTTCTCAAATGAATCTGTCTTTCTGTAGTATGCAGAAGTCATTGTACCGTCGGCATCCGGCGACTGGATGAGAATACGTCCGTCGTCAGTCATCTGAAGTACCATCTGTTTCCGAGGATAATTATTTATTTCGGCACTACCGGCATCTTTCTCTGTATCCTGATTCTGTTCACCCTTAGGAGGTCCTACAGGAATGATTACGGAAGCGTTTAGTGCCCCGTTCTCGAAGGTATAGGTCATCTGAAGTTCTGTCTCTGCTGACTCAGATGTTTTCTGCTGTCCTTCAGCAGCTCCTCCGCCCTGAGCGTTTCCGGAAGGAGGACCACCCTGTGCTTTTCCTGCTGGAGAACCTCCCTGCTGTTCACCCGAAGCAACAACAGGAGTTATATTTATAAACTTTCCGGATCCATCACCACTGATCTCCAGATGACCTGTTGCTGATAAAGGGATACCGCAGACAGAATCATATGCAGTATTATCCTTCGCCATAACATCGGCTACCCATAAGCCAGTGAAATCAGTCTCACTGGCATTAGCATCCGGTTTACACGCAGGTATATCTACATAATTCAGATACTTTGACTCGTCATACTTCGCATCAAGATCAAGCTTGACTTCCGGAGGGCCACCGTTCTGGCCTCCTTCTGAAACTTTCTCCGTAACAATATTCGCAGCTGTTGTATCCGGTACGATTTCGGTAACTCCTGCTTCGTATGAGTCAACTTCTTTTGTGATATCTATATTTCTGGAATTCTGACAGCCTGCTGCACAGATGGTTATCATAAATGCTGCAAGAGCAACGCATATTCTTTTCTTCATAATGCTCATTCCCTCCCCTTATTCTGCCTTCACAGGTTCGCTTGTTTCTGCTTCACTGACAGCTGCGGATTCCTCCGGGGCTTTCTGATTCTCAGGAATCTTTTCGCCGCCATTTGAACCTGTCGGAGGACCGCCCTGTACTGTAAACATACTTGCAGTACCGTACTTCTGATGCATGGTCTTCACTGCCTCACCGCGGCATGAAGCAACCTGAACCATTACCGGCACTTTATCGAACATCGTTAGTGGATTTCTGAAGTAGCCTAGGAGAAGCTTTGAAAAATGTTCTATGCTTCTGTCCGTATCCTTACCGAGGAATGCATTCACAACAGGATTTATTGCAGATCCCGGAGGACAGCCGATTATGCCTGTCGCAGATGCCATCTTGTACAGCTCCAGTCCTTCCGGCTCAATAAGAGTTTCTGGATTTTCTTTCTGTCCTTCCCATGTGGACGGTATCTCACCGGATGCCTGTCCTCTCACGGATTCAAAACGATATTTCATATATAGATCCATATGTTTCATGGCTTCCGAGAACTGTTCTTCCGTATAAAATGTAAGACCTTTCTTAACATATGGTTCGATAATATTCTTTGTATTAGCTGTCAGTTCTGCGTACTGTTTCTCAAGTCCGGTCAGTTCCGTACAGATCTCATGATACTTCTCTTGGTTTTCCTCATTGCTTATCCATTTATGCAGCATCGGAAGTTCTTCAGTTCCGCCAACACGATTCGGATTGTCGATCGGCATATTGATAAGATCCTTTTCAGCCGACATAACATTGTCAAGACCTGTAGAAGTTGTGTCAAGAGCCAGATCTCCGAATACATCCCTTATAACGACTCTGGCATCCATTCCGCCGAAAGATTCATTGTAATCCCACGGAATATATGAAAGCACGCCGTTATTCTCACATATATAAAAGTTCCATGCACGGGCTTTGCTTACGATGCTGTCATAGTTGTTCATAAAGCCATGAACTGCCCAGTATCTCATAAGCTGATCGGTGTCGAGTACGGAAAGTGCTTCTTTCTCTGTGCCGTTGTTAAGCTTGTTAAGGGCATCAATCATGACAGATTTATCTTCGTCGGTGCATTTTAGTTCATCGGAATCCCAGATGTTCTGATAAGAATCCGGGTTATCATCTATCCAGCGGCAGCAAGCTGCGTCCTTTAGCTCCTCCGGATGCATCTTTGCGGATATTTCACACCATGGTTCAACTCGGTCTGTCTTATCAAGATCTGCATAAGCATTTCCCGAAAAGACCTGAAGTGCCGCCTGCAGATCCGACTGTGTAGCAGCCGCCTCAGATTCCGGCTGATAAAGATCAACTTCAGCATCTCCGTAATTTCTTACTGCAAAACTCTTGTCAACGTCCACTACCGCTAGGAACAACGCAAAATCCTCACCGTTTCTCTGCACAACGGTGTAGCTTGAAAGCGGCGAATGCACACCCATATCGTTCATCATATGATAAGCGATGAAGTCTTTCATGCAGGTAGTATCTGCCGCAAGATTGTTAAGTGACAGCTTGTTCAGTCCGTGATAAGTTGTGTTTTCATCGTTCTTGTCAAACTTAATTCGAAGACCGACGCGTTCACTGGTTTTGTCTTTTCTGCCTCTTGCAAAACTGAAAGAAGCGTGGCCCTTTGCCTTTACGGCTACATTTTTGAAAACCTCGCCGTCAATCTCGACATCACAGTTTGCATACTCTCTGTTGTCCGAAGTTGCGTCCGCAATTTTCTTCCATTCATCATCAGTGATGATGAGATTGACTGTATGCACTTTGGTATCATCAAAAAGTGATGCACTGGCATAATCCCCTGAAATGGCTGATTTCTTAATTTCAGCCGCAGCAATCAAAGGATTCTGTCTGTTTAGCTCCTCAGTTCCATACAACGCCGTATTCATACCGGCGCAGATAGTCAAAGCTGCTGCAAACGCAATAATTTTCTTTCTCATTAATTCTCTGCTTTTCTAATTTATGGTGTGTGTAATTTATAGTGAATGTTAAAGCAAGTTTAACATTTACTTGTCTGTGTTTATGCTGTGATTAATTAGAGGCTTAGGTTTATATTCTACATCAGCAATCTTTATTTGTCAAGAAAATCAAAAAGCAATGCTTTATTAACGTTCAAAACGATAATAAAGCATAAAAATCTGAAATAAATTGATAACTCATAAGTTTAAATGATTCAGTGTGTGTTTCCATCTGAAGACTGGAAAAAATATAATTCGTTTTTTGACTAAGCGTCAGTTATTTTGAAGTTACTTCATCTTTACGATAAAAACCGTACTTCATACGAAACTCCTGCTTGGAAATATACATTTCATTATCAGCGCGCTTAAGAATATCGTCAAGTGTTTTATCACCATCGGTATAATCTGATATGCCGACTGAGAAAGAATACTTCTCCCATGGTTTTTTGTCTGTCTGGTTATATGATACATCGAGATCAGATTCAAGCATTTCAATCAGTGCATCACGATTATCAAAATCATGATTTCTCAGAACGGCAACAAATTCATCTCCTCCAAGTCTGAAAACCGGAGAATGCGTGAAAGTATCGCAGATCATTTTACAGCAGCCGCAGATATAATCATCGCCCTTATCATGACCACAGGTGTCATTAATATATTTCAGATTATTGATATCCATCATTACAACTGCTATTGATTTGTTTCCGTTTTTAATATCCTTTCTGATTTCATCAGATATCTCTTTAAAAGCCGCGTGGCTGCCTACACCGGTAAGTGCATCACGGAAGGCCACTTTACTGATCTCACCGATTCTGTTTTCCTTTTCAAGTATGTCACTTTCAAGCTTGCGCATATGCTTAGTTTCCAGGCTGGAATAGAATGTTATCAGGAACTGCATACAGAGTACAAAGAACAATGCGATGATCACAAGAATAAAATTCTTTCTCATATGAGCTAATACTGATGTAGCGTTATATACGGAAATACACTCCCAGTCCTCAGCGGCAGGTGCTCTGTATACTATGTATTCTTCACCGTTATATTTCAAAGAAAATGAATCTGCTTCCGTCTTTCTTAGCCTTTCGACAAGTTCCTTGCCGAAAGTACCCGTTTCCGCAAAGTAATTGCTGCCTATCTGTTCGCGGTCAGAATGCGTGATAACGTTATATTTTCTGTCCATTACGATCTCAATATCCGATTCGCTGGACGCCGCCACATCTTCAGTAATTTTCTGAAGATAATCGATCGAGAGGTCCATGGCAATGACGCTTTTGGCATCGCAGAGAGTCTTGGAAAGAGATATCATCACCTCTCCGGTCTGGGCATCAATGTACGGATCAACAACAGCAACACGTCCTATATTTGCACGTGCATCAATATACCACGGACGTTCTTCAGGAACAAAATCCGGACCCGGAGTCCAGCCGGTACTGGTAATGTAATCTCCCCTGATTTTTCCGTACAATGCTCTTGAATTACCGGAGGTAACATTATCGACTGCTGCTGACTGGTCAAGAATAAAATTACATATTTCCTCCTGTGAACGCCCATCACGGATCATATTATCAATCGAATAACATGCAAGGCGGATCGCATCTGTACCACTTGAAAGATACTTGTCGATCTGACGTGCCTGTCTGACCGTGTTCAGTTCACCGGTTTTTATTATTCTCTGACGCGTTTCATTGCGAAGCGCCGAATAAAACAATATAATAATACCGATAAAAACAATTGTAATAAACAGCATTGTCAGAGCATATCGCTTTCTGCTGACGCTGGAATTCAGTTTATTTTTCATATGATCATCCCTTAATCATAATTATCGTACTATGGTGATATCGCTGCCAAACCACTTTTT
>JBGUVZ010000167.1:0-11136 GCA_045220685.1 Oscillospiraceae bacterium
TCTATTTTCTTTGAAAGGTACTGTCTGAGTTTTGCGAGGTCGGTGAGCTGGATCTTTTCGTCGCCGTCTATGTCAGCTGCTTTCTCCTGCTCTGGGGTGAACTTTACGTCGCCGAGGAGGTAGAGGCTTAATGTTGTGAGGTCTGTTACGTCTATTGTGCCGCTGCCGTCGAGGTCGCCTTTTGTGAGTTTTTCAGGCTTTGGTGATGTGTTTTCCTTCGGTGATGATGTCGGTACTGGTTCGGTAACCGCCGGGGTTGCTGAAGGTTCTGTAACTGCCGGAGTTTCTGTTACCTTTGGTTCCTGTGATGCGGGTGTCTCAGATGTTTTCGTGGTTGGCTTCGGCGAACTACTGGCACTGCTTCCGTTTATCGGATAAGTCTTGAGATCAGGAAGCTCATCAAGTGTGATGCAGTATTCGCTCTGGTAGATCTCCTTAAGGTTATCGACCGGATTGTTCTGCTCACTTGTGAGGTAGTTCATGTACCAAGGGCAGAAGTAGAGCCATGCTGCCTTGTCGTTTACAAGGTTTTCAAGTGACGGAATAGAATCGTTCTCTGTCATTGCAACCATCTTTTCACAGTCTGTGCTCTGAACGAGGCTGTAGAAAGTTGATGCGATAGAACTTAAGTTAGGTTCACCGTCAGCTGCATTGTACTTGTCGTAGCCGACTATATCAACAACGTCATCACCCGGATACCATTCTGAAGCTTCCGGTGAAGTTGAACCGGTCCAGATCCAGATAAGGTTGTTAAGTCCGTATTTGTTTGTAAGCTCATCATACATGAGTCTGTAAAGAGCCTTGCATGCCTCAGGGCCTTCTGCTCCCCACCAGAACCATGCACCTTCAGCTTCGTGAAGCGGTCTCCAGAGTATCGGAACGTCTGCATCCTGAAGCTTCTTAAGTTCTCCGGCAATGAGTTCAAGGTCAGCAAGTACCTTTTCGTGTTCCCATGTGCCTTCAGTAACTGCATTTTTACAGCTGAATGTTGTAAACTTCGGATTTGCTGACTCAACGTAGAAAGCGATATCATCGCTTCCCTCTTCGCACGGAACGTTCCAGTGCCATGTTACTGTAGCGATGCCGTGATATTTATTCGTCCATTCTATTGCTCGTTCCGGAGCATGGTCTCTCCAGTCGGAAGATGTGTTGTATGCAAGGAAGTCGATACCGCGGATTGCAGGCTGCTTGCCTGTTTCCTTTTCAATGTACTCAAACTCAGCTTCGTTGTCCTTGATGAATACGTCAGGGCTATTCCAGAGATTGTAGTTATGATCACCGCAGTATTCCTGCTGACCGGCGATGATATGCTTGCCGTAAACATCGCAGAGATAGTTGTAAAGTCTCTTTGTACTGTCAGATGCGTTCGGATTAGAGAGTTCTCTTGTCGGTGAAAGAGCTGTAAGCTTCTCGCTTGCCGGCTTGAGTTTAATATAGTCAAAGAATGTGTAGCCCCAGTAAGCCTTGAGTTCGATAGTGTTCTTACCTTTCTTGAGGTTTACTACGCCACCTGAAGTCTCTGCAAATTTTGGTGTGTACGGACAGGTAAGTTCGCCCTGGTTTACACCGTTTATCTGAAGATACTGTACCTTCTTTCTCGGATCGCTCGGTTCTGCATAGCATACTGTAAGCTCGTAAAGGCCTGCCTCCGGCATGTCAACTTCAACACTTACAGTTGTGTTCTTCTGATCAAGATATGAAAATCCCTTGCCGGAAAATCCGCTTAAATCAGTTCCCTCCGGCCAGTCGCTCATGTCAACATCGCCGTCACCGTTTGCGTATATCTTACCGCCTTCGGTCTTTCCGTCCTCAAATTCGTACTTTACACTGTTGTCCTCAGCTGAAGCCTTATCCGTTAAAAATGATGCAGGCATTACAGCAGCCGATGTGAGAACAAGTGCAGCGACTGCACTCAGAACTTTATTAACTTTCATCGAATACATCCTTTCATTTACATGTCATACTACATTCAGATCTTACGTCAGTACCGGTAATGGCTTTAAAAGATAACGTTTACACTTTAATCCGTTTTCGCCATCGTTCAGAGAACTGATACATCCTGAAACTTAAATCTCAATCGGTTTAAGTAATCGTTTACTTTAAATTAATTATAGCATATAAACTTAATTAATTCAACACTTCAGAAAAAACAACTTGAACAAATTTAGCATATCAGATATAATAATAATATACTGATTTTGGACAAAAAACGGAGAAAAAACTGATCATGGATAATTTAAAACAGGTTAAAATATTTACAGACGGAGCATGCAGCGGGAATCCCGGTCCCGGCGGATGGGGAGCAATTCTACGCTACGGCGAGCACGAAAAGGAGCTTTCCGGCGGTGAGGCGCAGACTACCAACAACCGTATGGAACTTACCGCGGTGATAAGCGCACTGGCTGCACTGAAAGAACCATGCAGCGTAACTGTCACCACTGACAGTCAGTACGTTTTCAACAGCGTGACAAAGGGCTGGGTATACGGCTGGCAGAAGAAGAACTGGATAAAGGAAAAGAACACACCAGTACCAAACACCGACCTGTGGAAACAGCTGCTCCCACTCCTGAAAAAGCATAAAGTGGAATTCAACTGGGTCCGCGGTCACAACGGGCATCCGGAAAACGAGCGCTGTGACGAACTTGCAGTAATACAGCGCGACAAATACAGAGGCTGATAAAATGGGAAAGAAATTCGTTTACGCTGACAACGCAGCGACCACAAGGATCTCGCAGAGCGTCCTCGACGCCATGATGCCGTATCTCACCGAACAGTTCGGCAATCCTTCCGGAGTATACAGCGCAGGACGCAGAGCCAAAAGATCGATCGAGACTGCAAGGCAGAAAGCCGCTCTTGCACTGGGATGCGAGCCGTCGGAGATATATTTCACAAGCGGCGGCACTGAATCGGACAACTGGGCGATTACTGGAGCATACAGAGCTTTTGCAGCTGAAGGTAGGAAACGCATCATCTCCACTGCAATCGAACATCCTGCAGTGCTCAATACTCTTGAAAACCTGAAAAAGGAAGGCGCGGAGATCGTACTCCTTCCGGTAAGGGAAAACGGACGCATCGATCCGGAAGAAGTAAAAAAGGCCCTCACGCCCGATACGGCACTTGTTTCGGTCATGGCGGCAAACAACGAAACGGGAGTCATCCAGCCTGTGGAAGAGATAAGCCGCATCTGTGCTGAGCACGAAGTGATTCTCCATACTGACGCAGTTCAGGCGGTACCTCATATGCAGTTTAATCTCGCATCCGGCTTCATAAGCCTGCTTTCTCTTTCCGGTCACAAACTCCACGCACCGAAAGGCACCGGCATACTTTTTATCAGAGACGGTCTTTCGATTCCGCAGATACTTTTCGGAGGCTCGCAGGAAAGCGGACTTCGTCCGGGTACGGAAAACGTGGCTTCGATAGTCGGTCTGGGCAAGGCACTTGAAGACCTTTTCCCTGACTCCGAAAGCCGTAACGCACGTATCAGTTATCTCCGCGACAGACTGGCGGAAGGACTTCTGAAAAACGAAGGCGTTATAATGAACGGCGACCGTGAAAACATGCTTCCGGGACACTGCAGCATTTCCGTAAAGGGAGCTGACGGAGAAAAACTTCTTCTCATGCTCGACCTCAAAGGAATATGTGCATCCGCCGGATCGGCCTGCACCTCCGGTGACAGCGAGCCTTCGCACGTACTTAAGGCAATGGGTGTAAAACCGGAATACTTAAGCGGATCTGTTCGTTTCACGATTGATGAATACAACGACGAGGAAGACATAGACTACATTACAGAGACTTTTTCTGAAATTCTGAAAAAGGGAGTAAGATAATTAAAAATCACATACGAAAAAACTGACCGTCAGCGATCATACTGACGGTCAGTTTTTTTATTTCTTATCAGCTTTTACCTTTGTAGTATACTGTCTTACATAACGGTCAAGCTTGGTTGTGAAACTGGTTTCAGCGTCTCCGGCATAGGTATCCGGTACGGACTCATATGTACGTCTGGTACTGCGGACTGCCACAGAGCATACAAGAGCTGCCACAGCCGCTCCGAGGAACGCACCTGTTCCTACACTTTTTAAAAGGAATCCGCTCTGGTCAGAAGAACCTGCAAACCCTGTAACTGTTGTAAGAACAAGAGTAAGAAGTGTGACTGTAACCAAGACCAGAAGTCCCCAGAACGTAAGCTTTATTGGAGATACAGGCGCCTCACCCGCAAACTTTCCTGTCTGTCCGTTCACTGCAAAACGATATGTCTTTCTTCCGTTTGTATAGGTAAGGAGCCACAGCGGAACAAGTGAATAGTTCCAGTATGTCCCCAGAATGTCGATATCCTCGTTTTCCGGTATGAAATCACTGTACTTTGAGACAGACTTTCCGACCGTTTTTCTGGTATCTGCCTTTACCTTTTCCTGTACGCACTTAAATGCCTCACCTTTGTTCACAGGACAGTATTCAGCCGGATAGCGGTAAATATCTGAAGGATCAAAACGCTGAAGCTTTGTAAAGTCGTAATTTCCGGCCATGGCCATCAGTTCAGGATCCATCTTTCCGACAGCATCGGACGGAACTGAAAAGTACTCAGCTTCTCCGTTTCGTTCTACCGAATAGTCACGGGTCTCGGTGTACAGCTGATCACCGTAGATCCAGGACTTAACGATCTTTCCTGTACCGTTCACATTTATGCCGACATTGCAGTCAGCCATCCATACCGGAAGATAAACGCCCTTTATTCCTGAAAGCAGTTCATCTGAAGAAAATGCCGAAGGCGAAAGCTTTCCGTAAGCAAGATTATCCTTTAATATCTCAATGGCAGCGTCGCGGCTTATCTCAAACGGAAGTATCCCCTCCGGACGGTAAGATGCCGGAAGATTCCCCTGCTTCTGCAGTCCGCCTCCGCAGCAGAAACACCAGCCTATCTTAAGATCAGCTTCAGCCATTATTTCAGCTCCGCATACCGTA
The DNA here is from genome assembly GCA_045220685.1 of Oscillospiraceae bacterium. Lineage (GTDB taxonomy): Bacteria > Bacillota > Clostridia > Oscillospirales > Ruminococcaceae > HUN007. The sequence goes on from JBGUVZ010000167.1 coordinate 4,963, forward strand.
CACTTATACAGCTCGCCCTGACAGAACTCATCGTCTTCCGTAACAGGCCTTGCCGCCTGAGATTTGTTTTTACCCTTGAAGAGCTTCTTTACCTGTTCCTCGGTAAAAAAACTTCCGCAGCTGTCACAGCCGAATTTGCGGTGATCAGCTCTGTATTCCAGGGTACCGTCGCAGTTCGGACACTTACTCTGTCCCATTTTCGCCACCCGTCTCTTCCGTGGTTTCAGCATTTTCCTCTGCTTCCGGTGCAGCTTCCGTTACCGGTGCTTCATCTTCTGCAGATGTAACATCTCCGCTTTCAGTTTCCGCTTTAGCTTCGCCTTTTCCGTAAACAAGCGGTATCGACTTTCCGTCTTCATCATAGAATGTAAGGTTGTCTATATATACGTCAGCCTGGTTCGGTATGCTCCATCTCATGAAAACGAGAGTAGAATCAGTGGTTCCGTCAACGAATCCCTTAAGGAGCCACTTGCCCTCGACACGCATATGTACCCAGCTGCACTGCCATTCAGCTGTGGCATATTCGCTTGCTGATCCGGTAGGCACATACCAGTCAGAGCAGTCCTCGCCTACATTTGAACCGAAGGTACCCATAAGATTTCCCGGAACGTGAAGCATCACACCGTCATTTCCCTTGAAATCACCGACAGCGACCTGGGTTATGTCACAGCTGAAGCTCTTTACTTTGCTTAAGTTTTCGGAACCTACAAGTTCATCCATATCGAAAACGATCTTCGGAGTCTTGTACTTTCCCTTTTCATTGTCAAAGTCAAGGACCTCTATTTTAAGCTGCTTTGTTCCCTTGAAATCAGCCACTGAAAGACGGCAGTTGCTTTCGTCATTTTCAAAGTTCTTCTCGTTCATGCAGTGTGCTGTATAAAGATCACCGTCATCAAAGGTGATGGAGTTTTCGTCTGATACAAGTTCCGGATAATCCGGCTCAACGTATTCCTCTTCGGTAACTTCCGGATCAGAACTTTCTTCTTCAGTAACATCCGCCTCGGTAGTTACTTCGGCATCACCGGACTGACTCTGATCATTTCCGGATGGTGTCATGCTGCATGATGACACTGCAGAAGCGAACAAAAATGCAGTCAGAATCAAAACGATCTTTTTATTCATAATTAATTTTCCGTCCTTTCTGAATCCTGGTCCTTTTCCGCAGATTCACTCATTATATCGATAACTTCTTCCATAAGCTTTGCCGGCTTGTCTGTTTTTGCAAGCTTTACGCTGATATACGGTTTTGCCAGGCTGTTGAAGAGAACTCTCGCCTTGTAATGTGCGGACAGAGCCTTGATCTGTGACATCTGCGGAGATGCAGTATAGAAAAGCATGTATCCGTTTCTCTGCGTGATCTCAGTGATGCCGAGATGCGCCGCTCTGTTTCTGAGAAGCGATACGCTTATAAGGCCGAGAATAGCCTTCGGCGGTTCGCCGTAACGGTCAGTGAATTCTTCGGTAAGATCATTGCTGTCCTCCTTCGTGCTGATGACAGCGATCTTCTTGTATGCGTCTATTCTCTGGGCAAGACTCTCAATGTAGTCTTCCGGAATATGCGCATCTATCTGAACGTCAACAACGCACTCGCTTGCCTTCTCCGGAACTTCTCCCTTTTCTTCGGCGATGGCTTCGGAAAGGAGTTTCAGGTACATTTCATAACCTACAGTCTCAATGTGTCCGTGCTGCTTTCCGCTTAAAATGCTGCCGGCGCCTCTTATCTCAAGGTCACGCATCGCGATCCTGAAACCGCTTCCGAACTGTGTGAATTCCCTTATAGCCTCAAGTCGCTTCGAAGCGACTTCGTTGAGTACCTTGCCGCGTCTGAAAGTAAAGTACGCATAGGCTCTTCTGTTTGAGCGTCCCACACGTCCGCGGAGCTGGTAAAGCTGCGACAGACCGAAACGGTCGGCATCTTCAATGATAAGCGTGTTTACATTCGGAACGTCAACACCTGTTTCTATAATAGTCGTGGAAACAAGAATATCCACTTCATAGTCAAGGAGCTGTCTCCATCTTTCCGACATCATCTCCTCGGTCATCTGACCGTGGGCATAGGTTATTCTTGCGTCAGGAAGCATCTCCTGAAGCTTGGCCGCACATGCCGCTATCGTCTCAACACGGTTGTGGATGTAGTAGACCTGTCCGCCTCGCTTGATCTCCTTTGCGATTGCCTGTACGATAACCGCCTCATTGTGCTCGATGACATAGGTCTGAACAGGATGTCGGTCCTGCGGAGGTTCCTCGATAACTGACATATCGCGTATGCCGCTCATTGCCATGTTCAGCGTTCTCGGAATAGGAGTAGCTGACAGTGTAAGAACGTCAACGCCGATGAAGTTTTCCTTGAATTTTTCCTTGTGCTTGATGCCGAAACGCTGTTCCTCGTCAATGATCGCAAGGCCCAGGTCGCGGAATTTAACATCCTTCTGCACAAGGCGGTGAGTTCCTATCACCATATCTATCTTTCCTGCGGCAAGATCCTTTAGAATCTCCTTCTGCTGTTTCGGTGTCCTGAAACGTGAAAGAAGCTCGATCTTTACCGGGAAGTGTTCAAATCTTTTTATAGCTGTCTGGTAGTGCTGCCATGCAAGTACCGTTGTAGGTGCAAGCAGTGCGCACTGTTTTCCGTCAAATACACACTTGAATGCAGCACGGAAAGCAACTTCAGTCTTTCCGAAGCCAACGTCACCGCAGAGAAGTCTGTCCATAGGATGGGACTTTTCCATGTCGTGTTTGATCTCGGAAATACACTGCAGCTGGTCGTTCGTTTCAACGTAAGGGAATCTGTTTTCGAAGTCACGCTGAAGCTCGTTGTCCGGTGAAAATGCAAAGCCTTCCGTTTTCTCGCGCTTTGCGTACAGGGCGATAAGCTCTGCAGCCATATCCTTTACAGCACGCTTTACGTTGTTTCGTGTCTTCTGCCACTCCGGCGACGAAAGCTTGTTGAGCTTTACGCCTGTGTCGTCGCGGCCGCCTATATATTTTGAAACCATGTCCAGCTGTGTAACAGGAACGTAAAGCACGTCCTTGCCTGCATACTGGATGGTGATATAGTCCTTGGTAACACCCTCAAGCTCCAGCTTTCTTATTCCGACAAAGCGGCCGATACCGTGGAGCGCGTGTACAACAAGATCACCCGGAACGATGTCGGAAAGTCCGCGTATCTCCTTGCCGAGCTTGTTGTTCTTAAGTTTCTTTCTGCGTGAGCTGATGGCTCTTGCCTGCGAGATGAGGGCGTATTTCGTCTCCGGATAGTCAAATCCTGCGGAAAGGCTTCCGTTCATGAGAAGCACCGTTCCGTTTTCCGCGGAAGTATCCTCGCCGACGATCTTAACCCTGAAACCGTCATCTTCAAGATCCTTCGCTATGATAGGAAGAGTCTTCTCGCTTCCGGCCATAAGTATTACTCTGTATCCGTTATCGCAGTAACTGCGGAGATCTTCACTGAGCTGACGCATCTCGCCGCCCCAGGTGGAGGTCTGTACCGCCTCGAAGCTTACGATGTGATGATACTGCACACGGTCAGCACCGCTGAAGAATGTGGTGAGGTAGAATCTTTCCCTGCCCTTTATATCGTCCATGAGTTTCTGGAAATCCATGTACTGTGAGCACAGTGAACGTATCATCTCGCCGTCTTCAAGCATTATGCGAACGTCTTCGGAATACTGTCCTTCTATTCCCTTCACACGTCCGGCTATCTGACTGAATTCGTTGAAAAATACCACACCGTCAGTGTAGTCAAACAGCGATGAATATTCCGGACAGATAAGATTTATGTACTTGTCAGAGTTTTCGATGAAGATACCCTGACGGAGCTTTTCAATATCGCCGGCAGCCTTTTCCGCAAATTTGTCAGCGTTTCTTGAACGTGACTGCTTCGCTGCCTTTTCTATGAGATCAGCAAGTTCCGACGGCTCATAGATAAGCTCGCGTGACGGTATTATTGTGATCTCATCAAGACTGTCAGTTCTTCTCTGTGTCTCGGGATCAAAATAATTGATGCTGTCCACCTCATCGCCCCAGAACTCGATTCTGTATGGAGCAGGAGCCTGCGGAGAATAAATATCAGCTATCGAGCCGCGGATAGAAAACTGTGACGAGCCTTCAATGCTTTCGCATCTTGTATAGCCGCAGCGTACAAGACGCTCTGCAAGATCGGCGGTACTGATCTCAGTGCCTTTCTTTATAACAAACGAGTTATTCTTCAGTGCTTCTGCAGGAGGCACATACTGCATTACCGCCTCGATTCCGGCAGTAACTATGCGGCAGCGGCCCTCGAGTATTTTTGAGAGCACGCCAAGACGGGCATGTTCATATTCATGAGACACGCCCTCTGCTGAATGTATCATATATTCTCTTGACGGAAAACAAACCGCAGTTTCTTCAGAAGCCATTTCATTTATGTCTTCCGCCAGTCTTCGTGCAGTGTTGTCGTCGTCAGTGATAACAAGTGCAGTATGTTCTTCCGAAACGGTGAGCAGAAGCTGCGCCTTGTGTATCTGAGCAAGCCCGGTAACGCATACAGGCGAGATGCTGTCACGCAGACAGCGTTCAACGTCCCTGTATCCGGAAAGTTCCCGGAAACTTTGTCGAAAAATATTCAAGTTGATTCCCTCTGATCAGTTAAATTTATTCATGGCTTCGTTTATCTTTCCTGCCACCATCAGTTCAACTGCTTCGGAAGCATTCCCGCAGGATTCCTTCATAAGCGGTATTTCCTCTGACTTGAAGTTTGAAAGCACCCAGTCCGCCAGATTGTACTGCGGATGCGGCTTCTTGCCTACACCCAGCTTGATCCTCGGAAACGTGTCTTTTCCGGTAAGATAAATAATGCTCTTTATACCGTTGTGTCCGCCGTCGCTGCCCTTGCGTCTGATCCTGAGCTTTGACGGTTCAAGCGATATGTCATCATAGACAACGATGAGATGTTCCTCGTCGAGCTTGTAGAAATTCATCGCCTCGACAACGGCTTCACCGCTGTTGTTCATATATGTGGACGGTTTCATGAGCAGACACTTCTTTCCGGCAATGGTACATTCGCCGCAGAGTGACTTGAACTTTATCCTTTTCACATCTGCCCCGAACTTTTCCGCCATAGTGTCTATAGCCATGAATCCGGCATTGTGTCGTGTATCCTGGTACTGTGTTCCCGGATTTCCGAGTCCGACGATAATATATTCGACCGGCCCCGTATTAGACTGTCCTGAAGATATCTGATTAAACAGATCCATTATACCCATAATTACGCCTTTTTTCTGTTTTTGAGTTTTCTCGGTGCGTAGCCTTCGATGATCCTTGCTTCGCCGCGTTCGATCACGAGTGCGTCAGCCGGAACATCCTTTGTAACTGTTGAACCGGCAGCTGTGTAAGCACCCTTTCCTATGTGTACAGGAGCAACAAGGTTTGTGTTGCATCCGATAAATGCATTGTCTTCAATTGTACATCTGCTCTTCTTTTCGCCGTCGTAGTTTACAGTAACAACACCGCAGCCGAAGTTTACGCATCCTCCGACATCACTGTCGCCTACATATGTAAGATGAGCAACTGCTGTGCATTCGCCGATAGTCGAGTTCTTGATCTCAACGAAGTCACCGATCTTTGCACCGTCCTTGATATGGCTGCCCGGTCTTACCTGAACGAACGGTCCTATCTTAACATTATTGTCTATCTGTGATTCATAGCACTGAACATAGTTGAGAGTTGTGCCGTTTCCTACCGTACTGTTTTCGATTATGCAGTTTGGTCCGATAACGCAGTCTGAACCGATAGTAGTCTTGCCTGAAAGTATTGTACCTGCAAGAATCTGTGTACCTGCACCGATAACAACGTCACGGCCGATGGTGATACCATCTGTGCATGTGAACTCTACGCCGTTTTCAAGATGTCTGTTTATGATATCCTCACGTGCAGTCTTGTTGAGCATGAGAAGTCCCTTGCGGTCATTTGCACCGAGAACAACATTAGGATTTTCAGACTTGAAAGCGTCTGCCTTCTTACCCTTTTCAAGAAGGATGTAGATAGTATCTGTAAGGTAGTATTCACCCTGTGAATTGTCTGTTGTAAGGAGGCCGAGTGCCTCGATGAGATCAGCGGTCTTGAACCAGTAAGCACCTGAGTTGATTTCCTTGATCTTTTTCTGTTCAGGAGTAGCGTCCTTTTCCTCAACGATAG
>JBGUVZ010000168.1:0-2389 GCA_045220685.1 Oscillospiraceae bacterium
TCTAAAAAGATGTCCGTTCAGAAACCGTATGTTTTCTGCAGTTTTAATTATATAATATACAGGGATGACGTACAACCATAATTGTGAATGAAAGGTGTGAAAAATGAATGTTTTCATATGCTGTTGAAAATTCTCCGGATTCATGATATACTTAGGAAAATACATAATTGATGCGATTTATATCAGAATATTTTCGTATCAGATTTTCAGAAATAATCAATAAAAAAGCAGATATTTATGACCGGGATCAACCTTGCGGCTCTTTCGGAAAAAGAGTGCAGCATGATGAAAAGGTGTGAAATATGAACAGGAAAAAGTTATTTACTGTAGTGACGGCCCGCGCATCTGCATCAGAACAGCGCAGACTTCTCGAAGGCATCATATCACAGGCGTTTGATATGAATACAGATGTGGCCGTTATTTCAAACATCTACAATGCATCGGAATACAATGATTTTATAACTCATGAAAACAGCATTTACGAAAGAATAGTATCAGAAAGACCGGACGGGATTATTATTACTGATGATGCTTTTATGTACGGTGAACTGAGAAAGAATGTGCTTGAAAAAATCAGTTTGACGGGAAGACCGTGCATAAGCATAGGATCAGGTGAAACGGACTATGATACTGTAAACAGCGACAGTGCGGAAGATATAAAGCTGATAACCGATCATCTGATCACAGTTCATGGCTTTAAGAAAATCGATTTTCTTACCGGTCCTGAAGATTCAGAAGATGCACAGATCCGTATCGGCGGTTATCGTAGATCTCTTGAAGAACATAGTATTGAATTTGACAGCAGTCGGGTGATATACGGTGATTTCTGGACCGGTTCAGGTGAGAGGACAGCCCTTGATTATATTGAGGGAAGACGAAAAATGCCGCAAGCTCTTGTATGTGCGAATGACTATATGGCATACGCATTCTGTGATATGATGACGGCCCATGGTGTGAAAATCCCTGGAGATATAACCGTAATTGGATATGAATACACAGGCGACAGGACAGATCATTATCCTTTGCTTGCAACATGGAACCGTGACCGTGCATATCTGGGCAGAAAAGCTACCGCTTTGCTTTATGAAAAGATATGCGGAGTTCATGTACCTTTGAACAAGCAGTTACAGAGCAGATTCGTTCCGGGAGATACATGTACATGCGGAGCTGATCACCGCGATGTTGCGGCAGAGATCAGTGAAAAGAAGAAGCAGGCGTTATATGCATCTTTCAACGATACCGGAATGCTTGAACAGTTTCTGACGGAGTCGCGTAATATACAGGATCTGATCGATGCGCTCCGAAGACATTCTTATTTTATACCGGACGTTTCAGGGCTTTTTCTGTGCCTTTACGATGAATGGTGTATCTTAGCCTGCAGGTCTTCAGAAAAAAACAGATCCGGATCAGCAGACACTGTTCTTTACAGTATTAACGACAGCTACTACCGTGTGACAGAACCTGTTCATTTTTCACGGGACGAAATATTTCCTGAAATAATAGTTGAGCCGGATAAACCGAATGCTTTTTACTGCTGTCCGGTATATTTCATGGACGAGGATTTCGGATATATGATAATCCGCTATGATAAAGCAGCATGTTTCGGTGAATCGATCCGTAAGTGGAATGTCATCGCTGCCAATGCCCTTGAATTTCTGCGTATGAAAAATGATATAAGCTATCTTATGCGCTGTCAGAATCTCAGCGAATACAGAGATTCGCGTACAGGTATAAATACCCGCGAAGGCTTTGTAAATGAAATGAATATCGCAGTAAGAAATGAAGATGCAGATGCGTTTTTCATTATTGCTGTTTCACTTAAAATCCAGCATGGAGTATCCGTTTCAGATACATCTGATTTTGAGTCTGAAAACCTTGTCATTGACGGAGTGAGTGAGATCGTATCCGGAACAGCATCCGGTTTCGGATGTACCTGCGGACGTATAAACGAAAGTATGTTTGCCGTTTCAGGAGTCCTGACCACAGACAAAGCTTTACCGGAAGATGTTCTTGAAAAACTGGATACATGCCTTTACGGATTTTTCAGAAAAAACGGAATATTCGGCGACGGTATCTGTTTCACAAAACTGTATTACGGAAATACGGACAGTGACACGCTGGATTCCTGTCTGAACGAAGTCACAAAAGATATCGGAAATATTACGGAGAGTAAAAGAACCTTATCAGCTGATTACGTGAAACTTGAGAAGTTAAGAAGTGAGATCTATCTGGCTCCGGAAAAAAATATTACTGCGGAAGACGCCTGCAGAAGATTCTGCCTGAGCAGCGGATATTTCCGGGCAGTCTATAAAAAATATTTCGGTGTCAGTTTCCATAAAGATCTTATTACACTTAAAACTCGCTATGCAAAATACTGTCTGATATCTGC
>JBGUVZ010000169.1:0-3195 GCA_045220685.1 Oscillospiraceae bacterium
CAAGCTCGTTGAAGGCGTAGCTATTGCCCGTGAGAACAAGTCAGACTTTATCCTTGCTGTGGGCGGTGGTTCTGTATGCGACTATTCAAAGGCTTTATCCGTTTCAGTAAACTGTAACGATGATCCGTGGGAAAAGTATTTTATCCGTTTTGAAGAACCTGACTGCGACATCATTCCTGTAGGCTGCGTTCTTACAATGGCAGGTACAGGCTCCGAAATGAACGGCGGATCTGTAATCACTAATCACCACACAAAACAGAAGATAGGTCATGTATTCGGTGACGATGTTATGCCGAAGTTCTCTATACTCAATCCGAGATACACCATGACACTGCCAAAGTATCAGATGGTGGCAGGTATCTATGATATTTTCAATCACATCTGCGAGCAGTATTTCTCAGGTGAGGACGATAATACATCCGACTACATCAGCGAAGGACTTATGAAAGGCCTTATCCACGCAAGCCGTATCGCTGTATATGATCCGCAGAACTATGAAGCACGTTCCAATATTATGTGGACAGCTACATGGGCCCTGAATACACTTGTCGGCAAGGGCAAGACCGAGGACTGGATGGTACATATGCTCGGTCAGGCTGCCGGTGCATATACAGACGCAACACACGGTATGACACTCGCTGCAGTATCCCTGCCTTATTACAGATACATCAAGCCTTACGGAATAAAGAAGTTTGCACGTTTTGCGACAGAAGTATGGGGCATCTCCCGTGACGGAAAGACCGATGAACAGCTTGCAGATGAAGGACTTGCCGCAATGGAAAGCTGGATGAAGGAGATCGGTCTTGTGATGAATCTGAAAGATCTCGGTGCAACTGATGACATGATCGAAGGAATTGCAGACGCTACATTCATCCTCGAAGGCGGATACAAGGTACTTGACCGCGATGAAGTGATCAAGGTACTGAAAGCAAGTATGGGCTGATAAACGATAATTCCATAGTAAACGAAAAAATATATTATCGTTTACTATAGTTATGCATCACACTAGCAAGTTACTGTCATCTGCTCTGACGCACCTTTAACGTCTTTAAATATGACTTTTGTTCATCCGTGATCCTGTAGCTTTCCACGCTTTTCTGGATAGCCTTATTATGTGTCCAGTCATCCAGCTTCTTTTCTTCCAGATACGGTAAGATTGATTCATACTGCTTTGCCAGAGCTGTTGCAAAATACCATGCAATCATCATTTTGATGTAATATTCCTCAGATCTGACTTCAGCCACCATATCCGCATATTTTATGTCAAAACGTTCATTCAGAAAGTGCTGCATCAGCATTCCTATCGCAAATCTGACTGTATAGGTTTTCTCAGATTTTATCCACGTCTGAATGTACGGGAGCAGCTTCTCCGGATTTTTTTTGAAGGAAACGGGATTTAGCTGGTCGCAGGTAGCCCAGTTGTCAATGAAGGGCAGAAATGCGTCAACTTTATCAATACACTTGTCAAAATCCTTCTCCAGTGAAATCACAAAAGCGTGAAGCTGATCTTCATCGAAATACTGATGCGGCAGTGCGGAAAGAAATTCTGCTGCATCGCTGTCTTTATTTAAGCGTTTGGCAAACGCACGAAGTGCTGGTGTTCTGACTCCTATTATCCTGTCAGAATTTACTGTTGGAATGATCTTTGCCTGCATCACGGCATAGTCCTGATCCCGCATTTGAAACAGTTCTGCTGCGATATCATCTCTGTTCATTCGTATTCCCCCTTACTCATCCTTATTATACCAAGCTACTACCGAAAAGTCAATTATCTGGCTAAAAAGCGTTTCAGGCGGCAATTTCTCGTATATATCAAAACTATACATTCTGAGCATACTGATGTATATGATATAAGCATTTTACATGCTGAAACAGTCATGTTATAATGAGTACAGATCAAAAAAGTCTGTACTCATTTTTCTTTTTGCGGAGGTGACACTATGAAAGTGACAATACCCGAAATAACTGATAAAGAACTTGCCGGCTTACTGAAAAGCTCCGGCATGAGCGATGATGAAGTAAAGTCATTTCTTAAGTGCTGTGAAAGCAGCTGCTGCCCTGCCGAAAAGATTCGTATACTCAGAAAAAGCCGGAAAAGCCTTCTTGATACGATACATGAGAAACAGGCACTGCTCGATAAACTCGACAATCTGATATGGAATATAGAAAACGGAGGAAAGATATGAAAAAGAAATTCTTATTACTTGCAGGCATAGCGGTTATGTGCTTAACATCCTGCGGTGCTGTGAACGAAAACAATGCACTATCAACTGAGATACCATCTGTATCAATATCTGATACGAATATTAGTGTAGTTTCTGCTGCTGTGAGTTCAGAATCTGAAACTCAGTCATATACCTATACAGCTCAAGATGTACTTAACCTGCAGCATTATCTGCTTTCAGAAAATACTGAGGAAGATTATTCTGACAAGCCGTATGATATGAACAGTAACGGCCGCTGGGACGTACTTGATCTCTGCAGGATGAAGAGTGAAATATTAAAGGACTTTAAACCGGAATCAGAGAACGATACTCTCGTTATATACTTCTCCCGCACCGGCAATACCGAAAAGATTGCAGAATATCTGATAGAACTGACTGATGCTGACAGCTATGTGATCGAGGCAGCTGTTCCGTATACCGATGATGACATCAAATATCAGGACGATAACTGCCGTGCTAACAAGGAGCAGAACGATAAGACCGTTCGTCCTGAAATTGCAGATCCGATTGATTCTATCGACAGCTATGATACGATATTCCTTGGCTATCCAATATGGTGGGGACAAGAGCCTCGCATTATAGATACATTCCTTGAAAGCTATGATTTCTCTGATAAGACAGTTATCCCGTTCTGTACATCCGGGAGCAGCGGTATCGGAACAAGCGAAAAAAATATTGCAGAGCTTGTGACTATCGGAAATCAGCTTGAAGGCAGACGCTTCCCTGCTGGTGCTACAAAGGAGGATGTAAAAGCGTGGTATGACACACTTCCGCTGAATGTGGAAAAATCCGACAACAAGCTGAAAATATCCGTCAACGGTACAGAACTAACAGCAACACTTGAAGATAACAGCTCGGCTAAAGCTTTGTCAGAACTTTTGAAACAAGGCAATATCACCGTGGATATGAGCGATTACGGCAGTTTTGAAAAAGTCGGTGATCTTCCGCAAAATCTGCCGAGAAATGATGA
>JBGUVZ010000170.1:0-4294 GCA_045220685.1 Oscillospiraceae bacterium
AATAAAACTCCGTCATCTCAACAGGGAATATATTTTAAAGCGCGTTGATGAGACAGAACAGCTGAAGAATGAGATTGCTGAAATGGAAGACATTCTTGCTGATCCGAAGAAGATCGAAAAGATCATCATTTCAGAACTCAAGGATGTTATCAAGAAATACGGCAAGCCAAGGCTTACCGAAGTTATCTACGATGATGACACTGAAACAGCAGACATTGATGAGGATGTTCCTGATTATCCGGTAAATCTCTTCCTTTCGGAAAGCGGATATTTCAAGAAGATCACAAATCAGTCACTCAGAATGAGCAGCGACCAGAAGCTTAAGGAAGGCGACAGGATTATCGCTCACATTGAGTCGAACAACAAGTCAGATCTGCTTTTCTTTACCGACATGCAGCAGGTGTACAAGACAAAGGCAAGTGCTTTTGATGATACCAAGGCTAGTGTTCTCGGTGACTACGTTCCTGCAAAGCTCGCCTTTGACCAGGATGAAAACGTAAGATACATGGTGAACACCACCGATTATTCCGGATTCATGTTCTTTGTATTTGAAAACGGAAAGGTGGCAAAGGTACCTCTTAAGGAATATGAAACCAAGACAAACAGAAAGAAACTCCAGAAGGCGTATTCAGGCAAGTCACCGCTTGTGGCTATCCTTTACGCAGAGGACAACTGCAATATGATTCTTTCATCATCAGCAGGAAAGGCTCTTGTGTTTGACACAGGTCTCATTCTTCCAAAATCGACCCGTGACACTCAGGGTGTACAGGTCATGACGCTCCGCGGCAGTGCTGTTATAACAAAGGCTGCCATTGTTACCGAAGAAGCTTCGGCCGACAAATTCAGAGCAAAGTCTATTCCGGCTGCAGGAACAGCGACAGGTAATGCTGACGTTTTTCCGGGACAGCTTGAGTTATAAAGTAGTGAAATGAAAAAAGGTTATATGAAAGGAAAAAAGTAATATGTGCGGTATAGTAGGTTTTACAGGAAGAAAGCAGGCTGCTCCGGTACTCCTGAGCGGGCTTTCAAAACTTGAGTACAGAGGATATGATTCAGCTGGTATTGCAGTACGTGACGGAGATAAGGCTCCGGAAGTAGTTAAGGCAAAGGGCAAGCTCAAAGTCCTCATTGAAAAAACCAATGAAGGTGCTGCAGTTAAGGGAAGCTGCGGTATCGGTCATACAAGATGGGCTACTCACGGTGAACCGTCTGAACTCAATGCACATCCTCACTCAAGTGATGATGAAAATGTAATCGCAGTACATAACGGTATCATCGAGAACTATCAGGAACTCAAGGAAAAGCTTACAAAGAGCGGCTATACATTCTGTTCTCAGACAGATACAGAAGTTGCTGTTAAGCTTATTGATTACTATTTCAAGAAATATGCTCTCGGTCCTGTCGATTCCATCGCACGTGCAATGATGCGTATCCGCGGTTCATATGCACTTGCAGTTATGTTCAAGGATTATCCGGGTGAGATCTATACAGCAAGAAAGGACAGCCCGATGATCATCGGTATTGCAGACGGTGAAACATACGTTGCATCTGACGTTCCGGCTATCCTCAACTACACAAGAAGTGTTTACTACATCGGCAACCTTGAGATCGCTAGACTTGCTGAAGGCAAGGCTACTTTCTACAACATTGACCGTGAAGAAATCGAAAAGCCTCTCACAGAGATCAAGTGGGATGCTGAAGCTGCTGAAAAGGGCGGCTACGAACACTTCATGCTCAAGGAGATCCACGAACAGCCTGAGGTTATCAAGAACACAATCAATTCTGTTCTTAAGGACGGCGAAGTTAAGTTTGCTGAGTTTGATCTTTCAGATGAAGAAATGAAGAGCATTAACCAGATCTACATCGTTGCCTGCGGTTCAGCATATCATGTTGGTATGGCAATGCAGTATGTAATGGAAGAACTCACATCAATCAACGTTCGTGTTGAACTTGCTTCCGAGTTCCGTTACAGAAAGATGTCACTTATCAAGAACAGCCTTGTTATCATCATTAGCCAGTCAGGTGAAACTGCAGACAGCCTTGCAGCTCTCCGTGAGGCTAAGGAAAACGGCATCAAGACACTTGGTATCGTAAATGTTGTAGGTTCATCAATTGCAAGAGAAGCAGACAATGTATTCTACACACTTGCGGGTCCTGAAATCTCAGTAGCAACAACAAAGGCTTACTCAACACAGCTTGTTGCAGGATATCTTCTTTCAATCCAGTTTGCCAAGGCAAGAGGCGAGATCACTGATGAACGTTATAACGAACTCATCACTGAGATCCAGACTCTTCCTTCAAAGATCGCAAAGATCCTCGAGGACAAGGAACGTATCCAGTGGTACGCAAACAAGCTTGTAAATATAAAGGACGCATTCTTCATCGGACGTGGTATAGACTATGCTATCAGCCTTGAAGGAAGCCTTAAGATGAAGGAGATAAGCTATATCCATTCAGAAGCCTATGCTGCAGGTGAACTCAAGCACGGACCGATCAGCCTTATTGAAGACGGTACAGTAGTTATCGGTGTTCTTACACAGCCTGCTCTCTATGAAAAGACAGTCAGCAACATGGTAGAAGTAAAGAGCCGTGGTGCTTCACTTATGGGCCTTACAACCTACGGCAATTACTCAATTGAAGATACATCAGACTTCACAGTCTATGTTCCGCAGACAGATCCGCTTTTCGCAGGAAGCCTTTCAGTTATCCCGCTTCAGCTTCTTGGCTACTACGTATCAGTAGGCAAGGGCTACGACGTTGACAAGCCGAGAAATCTTGCAAAGAGTGTTACAGTAGAATAATTATAGTGAACGCATAAAAGTTCTATTCGTTTATATTATTTTACTGGTGATCGGAATACAAATTTCAAAAGTCAAGTCAAATGTTGCGAATGTTTATTGATCTATAACCTGAATTTAAAAAGTCTTTCAGAAAATATTTCTGAAAGACTTTTTTTGTTATTATACAGCTTTTGTGAAGATGTGACGGAATCATTACATTATTTTTGTGCATTGAGATGAAGCTTGAAATTGGGACTTGACTTAGTAGTGAAATAATACTATACTTAGTATATGATAGCTACTAACACTGCCTGCATCAGGATAATAGTGCATTTTCACGGGATTGAAGGGTACGAATTTACTGATTTAAAATTTGAATGCTTTTGAAATTGGGACTAATATATTAGAATTCACTAAATACACATACAAATTTGTTAGAAAAGTGCAAGAAATGCATAGATTAATGCTTGCGTTTATGTTACAATTAAAGTGCAAGTTACAGTAGAGACATAAATTTGTCTTATACCGTAAAACGTTACACGCACGCAGTCTGAAAACGATGTGCAGCGTATGATGATGCAGACAATGTGTTGGAAAAGCGTTTAAAACAGAATAAGGAGAAACCACTATGAGCATTTTTGCAAAAAGATTATCGACGCTTAAAGCTGGTACAGGCATAAGACTCACAAGCAGCAGCGGCAGGACGATAACAGGGATCATTGAGGAAAATGACGGGGTTGAATCATTATCTGTAAAAATTACTTCTCACGTCTGCCTGAAGTATTCACAGATTCTCGAATTTGAAGAAAATGAGGAAATAAGCCTTTCAAATCTTTCCGAAATTCCTTCTGCATCATCACAGACAGTATACCAGTACCCGATACCGCAGCCGCCAGTTGGTGGTCAGTACGCGGCGCCGTCGCCAGCGGCATATCAGTATGCTGTACCTGCATCACCGGTATTAAATCAGAATGCAGTACAGGCGTCGCCAGCGGCATATCAGTATACTGTGCCTGCAGCACCGGTTGTAAATCAGAACGCAGTTCCGGCATCGCCAGTGGTGTCCCAGAACATAGTACCGCAGCCACCGGTAGAATTTCAGAACGTTGCACCGCCAGTATCTGAAGCCGTGAATACAGTTTCGGTAACATCGCCTGTTACCGAAGAAGCGTTACAGCAGACAGTACCGGAATCATCACCGGAATCTGCTTGTTCAGAAGCAGTGACTGAATCATCTGACTCAGTTCAGGATGAGAAATGTGAAGCTGCGGAGGTAAATAAAGATTCTGCTGCTGACAATGCAGAGACATCTGCAGAAACGAAAGAAAAAAATCAGCCGGATAATTCGATACATTCCGGAACGATGATAAAATATGATTTCCATGAGGGCGAAGGAATTATCGCAGACGCGGACGGCGAGACTATCTGTTTCCTTTCAGATGACATTACAGAGGCATCCACAAAAAGAAAGATCAAGAAGATGTCACTGAACAATTTCAAGGAAATGGACCTTA
>JBGUVZ010000171.1:0-10323 GCA_045220685.1 Oscillospiraceae bacterium
GCCAATGCATACTGCGGCAGCGCTGCCGATGTTCTTTCAAATTTCTGTACTTCTGCTGATGAAGCTATAGCATACCTTGAGGATACAAAGGATGGTCTTGATGATATTCTTCTTGCTATCGATTCAGCTGAAAAGGCAGGCCAGAACTGGAAGACAGCCATCTCAGTACTTTCCGAAGGTGATGTTAAAACATCAATGCAGAATGAATACAACAATGATGTAAAGTCACTGAACAAAAATGATATAAATGATTACCTTGCGATAACTGAAAAGAATCTCAATGCCTTCAAAAACTTAAGAAGTTTTGCAGAAGGACTTAAATTCCATGGTGAGACTGTATGCCAGTACATCGACTATACTTCAGTATTTGCTCCCGTTCTCTGTGACCGTGCTGTTTACAGCCAGATTGATACACCTGGTGCAGCTAATGATGAAGTATCATCTGAGCTTGTTTCAACGGTGAAACTCGGAAGTGAAAGCTATTCAGAACAGGGAAGCAGTTACAAGTTCTACAAATATCTTAACGACACTTACGGAAATACCTCGGTTTCACAGGCGGACAAGAAGTCCGCAAAGGAACTCCTCAAGACAATGAAGGAACTCGGTGATCCGTCAAAGATTACTCAGAACATGCCGGCATCTGCTAAGACTGATCTCCGTTCAAAAATATCTGATGAAAAGCTTAATGCTATAAATGCTTATCTTGCCCTTCCTGATGCAGGAGACAGTTTTACAGCCATCGGCGGTGACACTGATGCGGAAAAGGCACTGGAAAACAGTGAGGCTCTTCAGAAGAACACTGGTACCTTCTTAAGCCAGATCGGTGATCTTGGTAAAAAAGCAGCCGGTGAGGGTCTGGAAGATCTTCTTGTGAGCGAATATATCATGCAGATGTTTAGCTGCTACACATCCGAGACTGAGTGCAGCGGCGGCAAGGTGAACACTGTGACACCTCAGATGATGTCCGGCGTTCAGATGAACGAGCAGAACAATGTTTTCTATCGTTCAGAAGCTGAGTACATTCTGTGGGGAAATGAGGACATGGAAAAGAATCTTGCTTATACAAGAGCTCTCATTTTCGGCACAAGATTTTCACTCAACAGCGTTTATGCATTTACCGATTCCGAGATACGAACAGTTACAACAACTGCTGCGACAGCAATCGCAGGATGGACAGGATTCGGTGTTCCTGTGGTAAAGACAGTTCTCGTACTTTCACTTGCTCTCTCTGAGTCTGTGATCGATCTCAACACACTTCTTGCAGGCGGAGAGGTACCGGTGTACAAGAATTCATCTACATGGAACATGAAGCCGTCAGGCATTATAAATGCGCTTAAGAACAATTCTGATGAAATAGTAAAGATGGCAACTGCCAAGACCGGAAAACAGGTTGAAGATATTTTCGGAAAGATAGAAGATGCCGCTGAAAACGGTGTTGATGAACTCACAGAAACAGTTAACTCCTATGTGGATGAGTTTGCTGATGAAACAATCGAATCTGCAGTCAATACAGTTAACAACGTAGTATTTGCCACAGCCCTTTCCGTAATCGACGGTGCTGAACAGAATATGAGCAAGGAAAATATAAAGAAACTTCTTCTTGAAAATCTTGATTCTATCGACACTTCCGGTACTGATCTCGGCTCAGTTGCTGCTGCGGAATTAAAGAAGCTTGCAGAAGCAAAGGCAGATGAATTTGCCGGAATGATCGCTAATGCGTCTGCATCATCCATCGGCGGTACAAAGGAAAAAATCGAACAGATAAAGAAGGATATTGCCGAACAGATCAAAAACACAGTTGATTCATTAAGAAATCCTGTAAAGAGCACTGTTGACAATGTCGGAAAATCTGTAAAGGAGATCGCAAAGAACGGTATCGGCGCAGCAGGTGAATGTGCGGAAGACTATGCGAAGGATCTTGTTGGAAATATGGTAACAGGTGCAACTACAGCACTTACTGACAAGTTCGGCAGTGTAAACATTAACGCATCAAAGAAGGCTCCGTCACCGGCAAGTGCCATCACACTTACCTACAAGGAATACCTGAGGATCTTTTTAATGCTCGGAACAATGTCCGAGGAAAAAGAACGCGCAATGCTTTCAAGAACAGCTATCCTTATCGATGTGAATATGAACAACGGATTAAAGAATGCCTCAGCTAAGGGATATACACTTACACCATCAGGCAGCTTTGACATCAGCAAGGCATCTACAATGGTGACAGTAGACGCTGAAGTTTCTGTAAATACTATCCTTCCTGGTATCATCGTTCCTAATTCAGCTGCAGGCGGAAGCGGTACATCAAACAACGGTATTACAGACAGAACCAAAAATATATCTGTAAGAACCGTACTCAGTTACTGATAGTGTAATAAATTTGAACTGTACAGGTGCAGAGACAGAGTGCTTTGCACCTGTTTTTTCTTGTATTTATCTGTTGAATAGTGTATAATATTTATATCTGTAACAGTTTAGTATTACGATCATTTTTAAGGAGAAAAGGGGAAAAATAATATGAAAAATCTAAAAAGCCTTGGGATTGGAAAATTGTTCTGGTTTGGAACTGTAACAGACTCGAATAATCAGAGAAAAAGACTTATGTGGCGAGTAATCGATAAAGACGATGATAAGTTATTTGCGTTATCATATTTCGTAGTTGATTTTGACACATATAATAACAAGCCGGACAGGAACTGGGAGAGAAGCAGGGTCAGAAACTGGCTGAACAGTCTGTTTTATGATAATGTTTTCAGCGATGAAGAGAAAAAGTGCATTATGACAGTCAAAAAGGACAATGTCACTTTGCTTACCAAAAAAGAAGCTGAAACACTGGTTTCGTTCAATGACAGAAAATGCCTGCATGAATGGTGGCTTCGCACTCCGTATTCAACTCTGTCAGATTCATTTGTCTGTTCAGTTTATAAAGATGGAAATATTGGTCATAATTACTGCAATTCTCTTGGCGGAGTCAGACCGGCAATATATATTGATCTGAATTGTTTTGATGATGATACCTCCGATGATAAAGAAACAGAAGAGTATACAATAGAAAATGGTGTTCTGAACTATGTCGGAAAATACGTGGAAGAAGCAGTTATACCTCAGGATGTTCATACGATCAGATTTAACGCATTCGGCGGATGCAGTATGCTGATGAAGGTCACACTTCCGGATACGCTGAAGAAAGTATACGGTGGCATGTTTTTTTATTGCAGAAACATGGAAACAGTATGCTTTAAGGGTACTGAGATCGAACTTAATGAATTGAAAGACCCTGAACAGGATCTGGATAATATTCTGAATATGCTTATTAACGATGACTTCACAATTGATTTCGACTTTACAGTGAAGTTTACATATATTACAGACTATTATCTTGCCGGAAATAACGCAGAAGCTGAAAAACTGATCGGAAAAGAGTTTATCAAGATCGCAGCTGCCTTTATTAAAGCAGGCTATTTCCGAAGACTGGAACAGCTTATCGAAAAAGGTAAATTTCTTACTTCGAGAAATATCAATAAGATCATCGAAACAGCACTCGAAAAGAAAGCCTTTAGTTTAATTCCGCTGCTTCTGGAAAATAAAGAAAAACTAAGCGGATTCAAGTATGAGGAGATAGAAAAGTTTCTGAAAAAAGCCGCCGGAGATCAGGATGTTTCTGCAAAGATAATTGAATACAGAGACAAATATTTTTCAGACGATGCGATTGAAAAGATAAAAACAGATAAATATGAAAAGGCAAACGGGATCGTCGAGCGTACAGAAAAAGAATGGAAAGAGATCTTCAGTTTCAAAGTTACCGACGGATGCGTAACGATCAGAAGATACAAGGGTGAAGACACAGATGTTGTCGTGCCGGACATGATTGGCAAGAATCCTGTAACAGTTATCGGGGAATATGCTTTTTCTCCTGAAAAAAAGGGAACTAAAAAAGAAGAAAAAGAACGTTTCAGAAATATTGTTTCTGTTTCACTTGGAAAGAATATAAAGGAAATCGGTCAATTTGCTTTTAGAGGATGTACTTCTCTTAAAAATATTGATATGCCTGACAGTGTGTCGCTAATTGGCTGGGGAGTGTTCTGGGGTTGTTCTTCTCTTGAAAAGGTGATTTTCCCGACAAGCCTTACTTCTATAGAATTTGCAGTGCTGCGCGAATGTCCTCTCATTGAAGAAATAACGATTCCGAATGGAGTTACAGTGATAGGTGATAATGCTTTTGAAGGAGATACAGGTCTGAAAAAAGTATTCCTTAATGACGGATTAAAGAAGATCAATTCCTATGCTTTCAAAAAATGCGCTGGCCTTACAGAAGTTATAATACCTGAAGGTGTGGAACATCTTGGCTATGATGTGTTCAGTGAATGTACAGCTCTTGAAAATATAGTTGTTCCTGAGAGCGTTACAAGCATATATAAGGGCTGTTTTGATAAAACAAAATGGGTTGAAGATATTGTACGTGAAAAAGGATTAGCTGTGGTCAATAATATTTTGGTTGAAGGCAGCAAGGAATTAACTGAAGTTGTTATTCCTGAAGGCGTAACTAAGATATGCTGGGATGCATTTAAGAGAGCAAAACTTGAGAAGGTAACTTTTCCCGAGAGTATTGTAACTATCGAAATGGATGCATTTTCAGATAATTATAATCTAACTGAAATCATTCTTCCTGCAGGTGCAACAGATGTTTCTGATTATGCATTTAATGGCTGTAGGAGATTAAGCAGAATAGTAATAGGTGATGAGGAAGTTGATTTGTCAAAGTTCAAGATTCGCTGATCACGTAAAGGAGCATTTTTCTACGAAAAATGAATTGAAATTTTCCAGTCTCCGACTGGAAAATCACCACGATATACGGAGGTAGAACAAAATGAGCATAGTTTATGGTGAAGCAACAAAAGATGATATTGATGAACTGATCCGTTTGAGGATCGCATATATGATCGATGATTTTGGAAGTGTAAGCGAGCATGAAAGTGAATGTATGAGGAAGCAGCTTCCGGATTATTTTAACAGAAAAATCGGAGATGAACTTGTTGCATTTACTGCAAAAGATAATGGAAGAATGGTTGCAGTGGCATATTTGCATATCATAGAAATGCCGGCAAATTCGATTCTATTAAATGGTTTGTATGGTGAAGTGCTTAGTGTCTATACTGAACCGGAATATCGCGGAAAAGGTATATGTACGCAGCTTATAAGAAATCTTGTTGAATACGGCAGAAAACGCGGACTTGGAAGAATTGATCTGAGTGCTACAAAGGATGGGTATCCGATATACAAAAAAATAGGTTTCGAGGACAAGGAACACCGTTATACGGATATGCGGTATAAATTCTGATATAGAAAAACACGGAGGGAGAACAAATGAAAATTGAAACAGAACGACTTATACTGCGTCGCTGGGAGGACAGCGATGCAGATGATATGTACGAATACGCCAGAGATCCGGATGTCGGACCTATTGCCGGGTGGCCGGCACATAAGGATGTCGATGAAAGTCTTTACGTTATAAGAAACGTGTTAAACGGCAAAGAAGCATATGCCATCTGTCTTAAGGAAGATAACAGGGCTATAGGTGCAATCGAACTGAAACTGAACGGACACAGCGACATGACTGACCGTGATGATGAATGTGAACTCGGATACTGGCTCGGCAAACCTTTCTGGGGACGCGAAATTGTACCGGAAGCAGGAAAGAAACTGCTTCGCCGTGCATTTGAAGACCTTGGAATGACAAAGGTCTGGTGCGGATATTACGACGGAAATATCAAATCAAAACGTGCGCAGGAAAAATGCGGTTTTCGTTATCAGTTTACATCAGAAAATCTTGATGTACCGCTTCTTAATGAAAAGAGGACAGGCCATGTAAGCAGTATCACCAAGGATCAGTGGCAGTGGGATATGATGTATAAAGCAAACAAAGAGGAATCGACAAAAATATGAAGAGATATATCAGCGATTATCATATAGGTCACGCAAATGCAATGAATTTTGATTCAAGACCATTTTCCACACTTGATGAGATGCACGAAACGATAATCCGTAACTGGAACAGCGTTGTCGGGAACGGTGACGATGTCTATATTCTCGGCGATTTTGCGTGGAAAAATGATACCGGAATAGAAGTTCTTAAAAAGCTCAAAGGGCATAAGTATCTCATCCTCGGAAATCACGACAGAATGAACGCAGAACTGGAGAAACAGTTCGTGTGGGTAAAATCTCTTGAAACGATAAAGGATGACGATGAACACGTTGTGATGTGTCATTATCCGATAGCACACTGGAGAAATGCCGATTACGGATATATTCATCTTTACGGCCATATTCACACCGGCAGAGACAATGATCCGTACACCGAATATGCCGCTAAAATGCGTGAAAGAGGATTACCGTATCGATGCTATAACGTCGGCTGCATGATGCCGTATATGGATTATACGCCAAGGACGCTTAAAGAAATAATCGCAGGCGCTGAAAAGTAAAAGGAGCATTTTTCTTCGAAAAATGAAATGAACTTTTCCAGTCTTAGACTGGAAAATCATAAATTATGAAATGAGGTTATTACAAATGGATTTAAAAGAAAGAGCGGAAAAAGCAGTTGAACTTAAAGCGACAGGATACAATTGTGCACAGGCAGTTTCAATAGCACTTGCTGATCAGACAGGTCTTGCAGAAGAACAGTTAAGACGGATCACAGCAGGCTTCGGTGCCGGTATGGGAAATCTTGAAGCTACATGCGGAGCGCTTGTTGGTGCAGTTGTTGTTGCAGGCATGAAAACTGAAGGCAGGGGAACTGTAAAATCGGCACGTATGATACAGGAATCTTTTAAGGAAAGATGCGGAGCGATAAAGTGTAAGGATCTGAAGACGATCACTAATGGAAAACCGCTTTGTTCATGTGAAGACTGTGTCAGAAATGCTGTACTTGTATATGGCGAGATACTTGGTTTGAAATAATGCATTTATTGGCGGTTTAAGCGTTATAAAAAAGGGGAGCAAAAGGAATATGAACAACACAGCATCCACAGGATGGGATCTTATCGAGCGGGAATTTTTAAGAATATATCCTGGTCAGAATAATCCGCTGCATTTTGCAGCTATGATAAAATGGCGTTTCGGAGGAAACGATCCGCTTGATGGGATAAGTATTTATGAGGGAAAAGACTACTGGCACTTTGTAACTTTTGGTCTTTCGGAACTGTATGAAAAAGTCTCCGGCAATTCTGAATTAAGCGGATACGGATATGAAATGACCTTCAAGCTGAAGAAGGACAACTACGAAGATCTGAACAAGGAAATAAGATGTGTCTGTCAGATTCTTCAGACTCTTGCACGTATTACATTCAAACAAGGTGTGGTTTTCGGACCAAATGAGTTTATTCGCACCGGTCAGACGGTCGGCATCGATTCAAAGGGCGAGTCAGATATCAGAGGATTTATCTGCATTTCCGATCCGTCGGTCAATACGATCGATACACCAAACGGAAAAGTTGCATTTATTGAAATGGTCGGCATGACGGAAGATGAGCTTCTTTCGCTGTCTACCCGTGATTCAGTAAAAAATATCTATTCAAAACTTGGAAGCGATATTACAGATTACAAAAGGAAATCAATATTGGTTAACGCTTCTGCTGAAAGACCTGCTCCGAAGATAACAAATACATCTTCTGTAAGTGTTAAGTTAACGGAACATGAAACATCTCCTGAATCAACAGAAAACACTGACCAGAAATCAGATTCTTCAGATGTTCAGGATGTAAATAAAAATGATCGTTCTTCATTAAAATGGGATGCTATACCGAGAATAAAACCCGAAGGTGCAAAGCATTATCTGAAAGGTGAGCGGACAGATATCACCGACTGCGAAGAGGTAAGAATAAGCCTGAAATATGAAAGTGCCGAATCAGGTGCGGATCCTGATGTATATGCGTTTATGCTTCATGAAAACGGAAAAGCTGAACGTGATGAGGATCTTGTATTTTTCGGCAGCAGACTGTCACCGGACGGAGCGGTCGAAGATCTTTCTGAGAACAGCAGTCATACTGTGTCGTTTAAGCCTTCGAAGCTGTCTCCTGATATTTTTCATGTTCTTGTATGTTTTTCAGTATACGGGGATGATGAAAAGATGAATTTCAGCAAAATAAAAAATCCTGCAGCGGTTATAGATTTGTTCGGCTTTGGAGGATCAGGTGAATTTAAACTTGAATTAAGTTCGGAAAAGACGGTTGAAGTTGTAGAATTTTACCGCCATAATGACCGTATAAAAATGAAAACAATCGGATCCGGTTATTTTACCGGAATAGAAAAGCTGTGTGAAAAACTTGGTATTGAAACGCAGTGAGGTGAAAAGTGAGCGTCAACACGCTCAGCACCGCACAAAAGGAGCATTTTTCTACGAAAAATGAATTATGCTTTTTCCAGTCACCGACTGGAAAAAATTCAATATGTTTTTCGAAGAAAAACACACCGAGATAGTGATGAAATGGGGATTTGAGAAATGAGTGGCGCTACTATGATAATCATTCCATACAGAGAAATATATAAACACAGCGTTTTTGAATTCACAGATACCTGTTTTAAAGAATTGGGAAAAGAATTTGAACCGACTGGAAGGCACAGTTTCTATAACGATATTGAAAAAACATTTGAAGTGTTTTACTGCGTCGTAAGCGAAGAAGATAATGACAATAACATACTTGGAACAGTTGGCTTGAAAAAGATAAACAACGATACAGTCGAATTGAAAGCATTCTATCTTCATAAAGATTTAAGAGGACAAGGCCTTGGAAAAATAATGCTTGAGACAGTGATTTCAAAAGCCAGGAAACTTGGGTACAGATCAATCGTTCTGGATTCCATTTCAAAGTATAAAGCTGCACAGAGACTGTATGAAAAAGCTGGTTTTGTGAATACGGAAAGATATAACGATAATCGGTATGCGGATGTATTTATGAAACTTGAATTGTAATTGTCTTTGCTGAAGGAATAAAAGGAGCATTTTTCTGCGAAAAATGAATTATACTTTTTCCAGTCGGAGACTGGAAAAAATTCAATTTGTTTTTCGAAGAAAAACACACCGAGGTTTATTTAAGTTGATTACAATGCTTTATTATCGTTTTAACGCGCTGATAAAGCATTGTTTTTCTTTGATTTCCTTGACAATTTCTTAATAAAGGTGTAAAATATAATCGAAGGTATCAAATGATACCTTCGAAAGGAAGATATGATGGAAACAAATTCGAGAATTGAAAGTCGTGAAGAAATCAGCGATTATTTATCCAAGTTACGTTATGCACTGAAACAGGGAGCTAAGATACAGATACAATTAGATCGTCGCATTGATCAGTCAAGAGATCCGAAATATACAAACAAAAATACGATAGCTCATTTGTTCCCGAATGAAGATCCTGTAGAAGTTATGCGTAGAGAATTACAGACTCTGACCGTTGAGGAATATATCAGAACTTTAACGGATATACGCTTCCCAAAAAGAAGTGAAATGCGTGAATTTGGTAAGGTTTATAACGGCTCTGATGAGATCTATATTAAAATCAGAGTAGAATTAATTTCTTCAATGGGGTTTGGAGATCATACTACATTTGTAATGTCATTTCATTTTGCACTCAGACCATTTTGTAATGAAGTATTTCCGTATAAGAAAAAGGAGGTCACAGTATGATTATTATTCGAAAAGAAAAAAGATTATGTACATGCTGTATGGAAGAACACGAGGTATCTACAGTTAGAATAAATGATACCGCTGTTTTTAAAGGCGTTGAAGTGGAATATGATGCAGTATGTGAGTATTGTAATCTTGCTGATGAATATTATGAATCAGATGATATGATTTCAGAAAATGATATAGCTATGAAAAATGCTTATCGAAAAAAGATGGGTTTGCTAACTACAGACGAAATAATTGCAGTCAGATCAAAGTATTTTATAAGTCAGTCAGATCTTTGTATTTTACTTGGATGGGGTGCCAAAACAATTACCCGATATGAAGGTCATCAGGTTCAGGATAACGCACATGACAGCATACTTAGGAAACTTGACAATGATCCGGAATGGTTTTTAAGTTTGCTTGAAAAAACACGGGATCAGATAAGCCCGGAATCTTATGAAAAGTATAAACTTGCAGCTACAAAGTTGTTTGAAAATTCAAAAGATGTTTATCTGAGAAAGGTAATCCGTGCATCTTATGCAAGATTTTCAGGGAAGAATGATTTCAACGGTAATACTGAACTGAACCTTGATAAAGTGATCGATACAGTCCGTTATTTTTCAGATTCTCAGAATGTAACATCTCTGTATATAGTTAAACTC
>JBGUVZ010000172.1:0-30186 GCA_045220685.1 Oscillospiraceae bacterium
GCATGATCAGAATAAACCACAAATTTCATATAATCATTTTCAACAATCTGTTCCTCGCCGCTTTTATTTGAATAAACGGATTCCGCACAGACATCTTTAAAATCAGTAAAATCAAAAACTGAAAAAGCACTTGCCGCAATGCAAAGCGACAGTACCACATTGATTATTTTTTTCATAACACATACACTCCAACACCTGAAAACAACACTCATATAAACATCGCAAGATAATGCGGCAAAGTGATTTTATCATCACTCTGTCCAATGTTACCGCTGATCAGTTTAAAAGCATTTTCCGGCTTAAATTCTTCGATAAATCTGTTAAGAGATTTAGTAGCCGTATTGCCGGCCTTTACCTCTATCGGAACTACTTCTCCATCTTTTTCGATAACAAATTCCAGTTCAGAATTATCATCCGGTTTATAATAATGGAGACTGTATCCATTCTGAACAAGCGCTTCCGCTACGAAATTCTCAAATATTCCACCCTTTGCTGATCCTTTCAGCATTCCGTTAAGAAGAGCCTTTTTGGTTTCAAATCCGTATAACGCCATCAGGAGACCGGTATCGTTTAAGTAAAGCTTAAATTCATTTTCCTTTTCATAAGCTTTGACCGGAAGTTCAGGAACACTTACATTCTGACAGAGGTAAACCATATTAGCATCATGAAGCCACTGTACACTATCTCCGAATTTTCTGGAAGTCGCTTTACTCTCTACTTCAGAATACTTGAATTTTCGGTTTTCACGTGCAAGCTGTCTCGGAATACTATCATAACACTTCCGAACCTTAACTTTTTCTGCCCCTTTTGCGTGCCGTGAAATATCATCCGCATATGACGCCAGAATTTTTTCCTGAATCTGCTGAACCTGTCCGAAATCCTTGTTTTCAATAAAACAGGCAACAACTTCAGGCATTCCGCCTACAACAAGATATTCAAGAAATATCTGACTAAATTTATCGTTTAACTCTGACGGAACCTTTTCTTTTGAATTATAAAAGTCATACAGATATTCTATCGTTTCAGAATCATAACCATAAGCATTCAGAAATTCTTCAAAGTCCAGAGGATACATCATCAACGGACGTTCATATCCTACAGGCAGCGATTCAACCTCTTCAACTTCTTTATCATCATCCCGGCCATAGGAAAGTCCAAGAAGTGAACCCGAAGCGATAACATCGATTCTGTTATCCTGTGCAAGGAACTTCAAAGCTGTACGTGCACGTGAACACTTCTGAATCTCATCCAGAAATATCAGAGTTTTTCCCGGAATTATTCTCGCTCCCGGAATATTTGCAGTGATTCGTTTGCAAATTTCCTCAGATGACAAATCATTCTCAAAGATCACCTTCAGACTTCCCTGCATGTGAAAATTTATCTCAATAAAGCTCTCGTATTCCGCTTCGCCAAATTTTCTGACAAGATAAGTTTTTCCGACCTGTCTCGCCCCTTTGATAAGAAGGCATTCTTCTTTTTTTTCATTTTTCCACTTCAAAAGCTCACTATATAGTTTTCTTTTCAGCATAAGCTCTCCTCCTTCCTATACTATATTACCATAACTACGCGGTTTAATCAAGCTTATGCATAAAACAGGATATTGATATTTTCGATTTTTGCATATTTTCAGGTGTTGAAAACTTCAAAAAATGCATCAAACAGGATGTTGAAAGCTTCTGATCATGCATATTTTCCGGAATCAAATGAGTTCGCACCTCGTTCCCGAGGGGCTAAAATTGATTACAGCGGTTCCGAATCGGAACCGCTGTCACATTTTATATTCTCCAAACTACCAGATACAACTTTCAGAACCCCATTGACAAGTAACGACATTTGCGTTACAATGATTATAGAAATATTAGTGTTCCGCATATTAATCAGAAAGTGAGGGATTAGTTATGGAAAAGACATCAACACTTAATCTAAGAGTTAATCCGGAATTAAAATCAAACGCTGAATCAGTTTTATCACAGTTAGGCATACCTATGTCCACTGCTGTAGATATGTTTTTACACCAAATAGTTCTGACTGGCGGCATTCCTTTTTCCGTTACACTTCCTAAAATGCCATCAGATATCAATGTATCCGAAATGACAACTGAACAGATACACGCAAAACTGGAACGTGGCTATACCGATTATTCAAACGGTAATGTCTATAACACTGATGATGTTTTTGAAGAATTCAGGAGGAAACATTCATAGTGACCACATATACCGTAAAGATAACAGAATCCGCCCGCAACAAAAATCGCTGCACGCAAATGTGCAGCGATTTTTTCAATTGTGCCAAAGGCACCACCATTAAAATGAGTTAGCCCCTCGTTCCGAGGGGCTAAAATTATTACAGCGGTTCCGGAACGGAACCGCTGTCACCTTTTATATTCTTCAAACTACTGTCGGTCATAATAAGCTTTACCGCTGCTCGGCTTGAAATAAGTACGAATAAATCCGTCAGTTGAAACTACAACAAATTCATTTGTAGCTTCTATATAATAAACATCGTCATTATCTTCTTTTTCTTTTTTATGAAGTGCATCCGGTGAATTAACAACATCTGAAGCCGCTTTTTCATATTCGGAAGCAGAGCCAAATCCCATTTCTATTCCGTGCTTTTGATAATGATTTTCAAGCAGCTTACTGTTTCGGAAAGTATATTCTTTTACATTCGGTTTAACTGGTTCAGGAGCCGGAGTTATTATTATCTTTATTAATGCGATCAGGTCCAGACCAGTGACTGCACCATCATTATTTACATCATAAGAATATCCTTCAGTATAACCAATTCCAAGAAAAAGATTTTTTAACTGTATCAGATCCTGTGAATCGACTGTGCCATCCAGATTAACATCACCGTTACCGACTTCATCTGCTGAAACCGACTGAAACGAACAGATATTTTCATCGAAATCCAAAGCCGATAGTCCGGTAAACACCAGCATCATGACTACCGTGATAATTACGGATAATAATCTTTTTAACTTCATAGCAATTCTCCCTTTATCATATTAAATCATTCATTGAACACTACGTTCGTTATATTAAACTTATATTACCATAAATACATGGTTTAATCAAGCTTATGTTTCCAAAAGAAATAACAAAAATCGCCGCACGGAAACCGTGCAGCGATTTTTTTCAATTGTGCCGAAGGCACCACCATATCACTTATCCCTCTTTATCTGCCTTTTCACATCCTGATAAAACAGCCCGCACTCTGTGCAGTACCACACCAGTCTTCCGTATCTGTACAGTGGGATGTTGAGCTGCAGATTCCACTCCGGATACTGTTTGTATATCTGCACGCTGCTGTCAGTCAGGAATGCAACGAACGAAATATAATGTTCCTTCGTCATGGAATGCTCAGATGAAATGTACCATTCACCGCCGGTATCCTCTACACTCAGCATCTCGCTTTCATCAGCTTTCTTCGGTTCCATGACCTCCAGTTTGCTGCCGCAGCATGTTATCGCCGCTTCAGATGTGGCTGTTATGATGTTTCCGCATTTCTTACACACATAAAATTTAAGCTTTTTCATTTTACCTTTCTCGCTTTCGTTTTTATTTATCTCGCCGGAAAGCAGGACCTGGACATCTGTACCGAACACCTCCGCAAGAGAACTGAGCAGAGATACATCCGGACAGCCGTTGCCGCACTCCCATTTTGAAACCGCCTTGTCGCTGACATTTATCATATCTGCAAGCTGTTTCTGGGTAAGTCCCTTTTCCATTCTGAAATGTTTTATAAGTTCGCCTGTTTTCTTCTGATCCATATATAAGCACCTCACTCTGTTTTGTTCAGCTCCTGTTCTCATTATATCCGACACACGCATTTCCGTCAATCCACGTATCGTAGAGATAATATTAAATACTTCTCGTACAAAACACGATTCAAAAGTTGTGCAATATGCTGTTTTTTAATACCCGTTATGAACTTTCACCATAATATCATTGAAAATTCGTCGTAAAAATGGTAAAATAAAATATATCTATCTATACTAATGATAGAGGGGGGTGACGGGACTCATGTGGGATTATTTTATTTACTATTCATCTTTTAATATATTCGGGGTAATTATATTTGGTATCATGCTCGCTCATGACAGAATGAGCATCGATAAACAGGAAAAACAGCTGAAATATGATAATGCCCTTATCGCTTTCATGCTGTATTTTTTATCTGACAGCGTATGGGCCGGTGTAGATTCCGGCGTGTTTCCTGTAACCCGTTCAACAGTCCTGCTCACCGATCTTTCCAATTACATTATCATGACTGCGATCACATACACATGGCTCAGATTTGTAATGGCTGTGGAACAGATCCCAAACAGAAACAAACGCTCCACCAGAGCAAAACTGTTTCTTCCCTCTCTTTTTTCACTCATAGGAGCCGTCGTAACATACATTGCGACACCTTCACTCCTGCTCGACGGAGATCTTAAAAACACCAATCTTTTCGACATATATCTCGTTACCCTTCCTTACGTCTACATAGTCGCAGTAATAATCTACACAATGCGCAAGGCGATAACAGAAAAAAATCCTGTCGAGAAAAAGAAGCACTTGCATATCGGACTTTTTCCGATAATGGTAGTGGCAGGCGGACTTCTGCAGATGGTTCTTATGCCGGAACTTCCTATCTTCTGCTTAAGCTGTACTATTCTAATGATTATCTTCTACATACAGTCGATGGAAAGCCAGATTTCTGTTGATCCTCTTACCAAACTCAGCAACAGAGGTCAGCTTGAACGCTATATAGCGCAGAATTCCGGTGCGAAAGCAGACGGACGCTGCACCTATGTCATGATGATCGACATAAACGATTTTAAAATGATAAATGACACCTTCGGTCATGCGGAAGGCGACAGTGCGCTGGTCATTCTTGCGCAGTCACTTGCCAAGACCGTTCAGGATCGTAAATATCCTGTATTTCTCGGCCGTTACGGCGGCGATGAATTTGTTCTTATTGCACATCCGTCGGTGGATGAGGAGATCCCCGAACTTGAAAGTAAGATCAGGGAATGTATCCGTCACAGATGTGAAAGTGACCATAAACCATATATCCTGTCCGTCGGAATAGGATATGAAAAACTTCTCGAAGGAGAAGACAGTTTACAGAAATGCATGCAGCGTGCCGACGAGAAGCTGTATATAAACAAGGAATATGTAAAATCGAATGAGAAAAGCACAGCGCAAGTGTAATTTGCAGGTGTGCTGAGAACTAAGGTTACAGCGACAGTCAGATACTCTCTGTCCGTCCTGTAAAAACGGAGGATGCAGATATGAGCAGAGATTACCAGCCATTTGTTGATAATTTAACTGTGCCTGCCTGTGTACTGTCAGTAGAAAAGGCTGAAAACGGTCCCCACAGAAAAATACGCATAGTTACAGGAAATCAGGCATATATTGACACTATTGAAAAGCATGTACCGGGACTTAATGAAAACCCGAAAAAATTCATTCCGAACCTTGAATACACAAACTATGTGCCGGAAGATATAAATTTTGAGCAGGCCTGTTTTCAGGCAGCGATATGCCGTAAGAAGGTAAGCTCATACGCACGAACTGACAAATTTGATTTCTGGTTCGACATGCTCTTTATCCCGCTGGTATCAGAAGATGAAGACCTCGGATACTGTGTATATTCAATGGATCTTTCACTGAAACCGGAAGCAGAAAACATGTCCAGTACTTCCGCCGACATCGCACAGTCAGTGCTTGATACATGTATCAAGCTGCGAAGCATTGACGATTTCCAGGAAGCAATGGATTCTATTTGCAAAGATATCCGTTCACTCTGTGACTCGGAGCACTGCTGCATACTCATGATGGACACGGCAAAGCGCTCGTGCTCTGTCCTGTGTGAAGCATTTTCCGAAACCACAAAGCTTCTGCCTATGGGAACATATCTCGATGACAGTTTCTATGATATCGCGGAATCATGGGAAGGTACTCTTGCCGGAAGCAACTGCCTTATAATAAAGAACGAAAAAGAGATGGAGATCGTAAGGGAACGAAATCCTGTATGGTGCGAATCCATCACACAGGCAGGCGGTAAAAGCATCGTTCTTTTCCCGATGAAATTCAAGAGCGAACTGATGGGATATATCTGGGCTATCAATTTCAGTGCGGAAAAGGCAGATAAGATCAAGGAAACACTTGAACTTACAACATTCATTCTGGCATCTGAAATATACAGCAACAGAACAATGGAACGTCTGCACATTCTCAGTTCACGCGACATGCTCACAGGTGTAATGAACCGTAATGAAATGAACAATTACGTTATAAGCCTTGTAAACAGTGAAGAAACAAGCACTGTCGGAGTTCTGTTCGCAGATCTCAACGGTCTTAAGACAATAAATGACTCGGAAGGACATATAGCCGGAGATACACTTCTCAAGAATGCTGCATCCGCATTAAAGGAAGTATTCAATAAAAAGAATGTTTTCCGTGCAGGCGGTGACGAATTTGTCGTTATTCTTACCGGTCTGACCGAGGATGAACTTTACAGCAAGGTCGAAATGCTCCGCAAAGCATCTGAAAAATACGACCGTCTGGTATTTGCCATCGGCGCCGCATATGAAACGGACTCTGTAAATGTCAGAATCGCACTTCACAATGCTGATGAACGGATGTATGCCGATAAAAAGCTGTTTTATGAAAAGCATCCTGAAATGAGGCGTGAAGCCGTTAAACGCAGGGATTAAAACAGCCTGATCTCTTTTGAAACAGGGAGGATTGTTATGAATAATTTTAACCGCTCACCCGAACAGGATTTAACCGGGGAATATTCAGATACAGTAAAAACTGCGGTTATGAACATAACCGTAAAGTTACATAAAACCAAAAACTTTCACATGGCCATGACAGCGGCTGCTGCCGAAATAGGAAAACTCTGCGGCACTGATAAATGCGCTATCTACACTGTGGATAAAAGCACAAGACACTGCTCCTTCATAAATGCCGACGGTGTCAGGAAAGATGTGCTTGACCTGATTGCCTCGTCAATGGAACGCACACCGTATGAAGTGGCTGAAACATGGGCGAATGATCTTGGAGACCGCGACTGTCTCATTCTCAGAAATCTTGAAGAAGTAAATGCAATTGACCCCGTCTGGTGCAAATCTCTCCAGAGCGAAGGTCTTACAAACATAATACTGTACCCTCTTCGTTTTCATCAGAATCTCGCCGGTTTTATATGGGCTGCAAGCTTTGATCCCGACAAGATAATGCAGGTAAAAGACATACTCGAACTGACCTCATTCATTATAGCGTCAGTAATCTCGAATCACCAGCTGTTTTCAAGAATCGAACTGATGACTACAGTAGATGCATTTTCACAGTTTATAGACAAAGAAGAATACTACCGCAATCATCCTGAAAAAAGCAGACGTAAGAAAGACAAGCCTGTTCTCGATACGATGCTTGTAAAGGATATTTCACAGGAAGTATTTAACTGCAATGTGTATCCGGGAGATCCGCAGCCGACGGGTACAAGGATCATGAGCGTTGCAAACGGCGATGTTTGTAACCTGACGGAACTGAAAATGTGCGCACACAACGGCACTCATGTCGATGCACCATTTCATTTTATAAACGACGGCATGACCATAGACCAGACTGGACTGGAGCCGTATGTCGGAAAATGTTATGTTGCACGGCACACCGGTAACGTAACTGCTGAAAATGCCGGAGCGATAATGGAAAAAGCGAAAGCCGCAGGCTCTGCCGAACGAATACTCATTGCCGGAAAAGCAACTGTAACAGCAGAAGCCGCAAAGGTGTTTGCCGGAGCCGGCATTAAACTGCTGGGGAACGAAAGCCAGACAGTCGGACCGGAAGACGCACCGAAGGAAGTCCATATGATCCTTTTAAGTGCCGAAGTTGCACTTCTGGAAGGCATTGTACTTGAAAACGTGAAGGAAGGCAGCTACTTCCTCAGCGCCGCACCGCTTAATCTGGGCGGATGTGACGGAGCGCCGTGCAGGGCATACCTTTTAAAATCATGATCAGATAACAGTGAACGTAAGAATTTTTGCGTTCACTGTTTTTTTATTTATATTGCCTCTTGACTTAGTAGCAATTTTGTACTATGATAAGTATAGTGGAACTACTAAGGAAACGCTGAGCTGTTTATAAATCCCGCATGATCTGTGTTTTCCTGAGAAAAGAGAGGTGCTTAAATGAAGAATAATTCATCACATCAGAAAATTTCAGTAGCAGTTGACGTTCTTCTTTTCACCATTGAAGACGACAAACTGAAAATAGTACTTGTAAAGCGAAAGGAAAAACCATTCAAAGGTTCGTTTGCTCTTCCCGGAGTTGCCCTGCGCGAGTCTGAAACTCTTAAAGAAGCAGCTGAACGTTCTGTCCGCGAACGCACAGGGCTCAAAAACATTTTTCTTGAACAGCTGTACACCTTCGGCGAACTTGAACGCGATCCGAGAAGCAGAACTGTTTCGGTGACCTACTACGCACTCACCGATCCTGAAAAACTTGGCGCCTCCGGTGCAGATGACGGCGTTTCACTTATCTCCGTTGATGAAATACTTAAGGGAGATCCGGAACTCGCCTTCGACCACCGTGAAATAATCGAATACGGAAGAAACCGTCTCAGCGGAAAAGTAAACTACTCCGATATCGCTTTCGAATTCGTTCCGGAAGAATTCACCCTGCCGCAGCTCCAGCGTGTATACGAGATCCTTCTCGGAGAAAACCTCTACAAGGCAAACTTCAGAAAAATGATCTCACCGCTAGTCGAAGAAACCGGAAACATGCTCACCGGCATGGCCCACAGACCGAGCAAGCTTTACCGGAGAAAAAACGAAGAATAAAAATATCGCCCCTTAAGCAGATACATCAACACATCTGCTTAAGGGGCGAATTTGATCAGTATAATAGCAAACGTAATTTACGGATCTGCAAAGCATTAAATATCAATTGACAAAATCAACACGTTGTCTTATAATTACTATGAATAATGAACACGTAAAGGAGAAATGTCTATGCCACCAGGAGGAGGACGGCTCGGACCGGGATTTCTTACCGAGGAAGAAATTCAGAATAAACCTAAGGTCACGGGCGCACTTATCAAGCGAATCTTCTCATATCTTAAACCGTACAAGGCACAGCTTTTATTCGTACTCATCGCAATACTCTGCTCCGCTGTGCTGACACTTATGCCTTCGGTGCTCACCGGACGCATAATCGACGACGGACTTATCGCGAAGGATTTAAACAAGCTTATTTTCTACATAGCTCTTTCCTTCGGAGTTACTCTGCTTGCCAATCTTATCGGCATTCTGGAAAGCTACCTTAACACATGGATAGCCCAGCACATCACCTACGACATGCGTAATTCCATGTACTCGCATCTGCAAAAAATGTCGCAGAGGTTCTTCACGAACAACAATCAGGGCGACATCATCACACGAATGACGAGCGATATTTCAGGAGTGCAGCAGATAATCACCAACACTCTCACAAGCATTATCTCAAACTCAATAACGCTTGCAGTCGCACTCGTTCTCATGTTCCGTGAGAACTGGAAGCTCGCGCTGGTCGGTATCGCAGTGGTGCCGCTGTTCGTGCTTCCGACAAGAAGTGCTGGCAAACGCCGCTGGACGATCACCCGTGAATCACAGGCCTGCAGTGACGAGATAAACGGCATCCTCAACGAAACACTTTCCGTAAGCGGCCAGCTGCTTGTAAAACTCTTCGGAATGGAGAAAACGGAGTACGACCGCTACGAGACTGCCAACAATAAAATGATCGGTCTCAACATAAAGGAAAGCATGGCCGGACGCTGGTTCCGCATGGCTCTCGGAACATTTACAAACATCGGACCTATGCTCATCTATCTTGTGGGTGGTATAATAATGATGCGCTTCGACCAGACAGTTACCGTCGGTCAGATAAGCGTTCTCGTTGCTCTTCTCAGCAAGATGTACATGCCGGTAAACCAGCTCCTGAACATTCAGGTTGACTGGATCCGCTCAATGGCCATGTTCACAAGAATTTTCGAGTACTACGACATGAAGCCGGAAATCGAAAATGCTCCGGATGCGATAACACCTGATTCGGCTGACGGCGAAGTTGAATTCCGTAATGTACGTTTTTACTATGAACCGGAACGTGAGATACTTCACGACATAAGCTTCAAACTCGACAAGAGTAACTGTATCGCGATCGTCGGACCTTCGGGTTCGGGAAAAAGTACTCTTATAAATCTCATCCCGCGACTCTATGACGTTATCGAAGGAAGCGTGCTGTTTGACGGCAGAGATGTAAAGACTCTCGACCTTGAATTTCTGCGAAGAAATATAGGCATCGTAAGTCAGGAGACCTATCTTTTCAACGGAACCATACGTGACAATCTTCTTTACGCAAAACCGGATGCAACCGAAGAAGAACTTATCGAAGCCTGCAAACGTGCGAATATCTACGACTTCATCGAAAAGCAGGAGACCGGTCTTGATACCATAGTCGGCAACCGCGGGCTCAAGCTTTCCGGTGGTGAAAAGCAGAGAATTTCGATTGCACGAATCCTTCTTAAGGATCCGGCGCTCATGATATTCGACGAAGCAACATCTGCACTGGATTCTATCTCGGAACAGAAAATCCAGGACGCAATAGAACCGCTCATCGAATCACGCACAAGTATCCTCATCGCGCACCGTCTGTCGACGATACTTGCCGCTGACGAGATACTCGTTATCAAGGACGGCGAGATAGCCGAACGCGGCACGCACGAGGAACTGGTAGGTGCCGGCGGTGTCTACACCCAGCTCTATGAGACCCAG
This sequence comes from Oscillospiraceae bacterium, assembly GCA_045220685.1. Taxonomy (GTDB): domain Bacteria; phylum Bacillota; class Clostridia; order Oscillospirales; family Ruminococcaceae; genus HUN007. The sequence goes on from JBGUVZ010000172.1 coordinate 10,805, forward strand.
TTCTCAAAAGCAGCCGAAAAAACACAGACCGATTTCAGTTACTCCGAAGGTGAAAACGCAGAGGAACACTGAACGGATACAAACTAAAAATCAGATCAGGGCAGAACTTCACGGTTCTGCCTTTTTCGCCTCTACTGCTGTTTTCAATACGTCACTATTAAATTTCAGCATAAACCTAAGCTCTGTTTTGTGCATGATAACAAAGTTGATATTACCCTCTTGACTTAGTAGCGAATTTATACTATACTTAGTACATAAAAGATACTAACTACAAAGACAACAAAACGAGTGCTTTATATGAAGTGCTGAAAGTCGGGTGTCATCCCGCAAGCTCCCCTCGTTGCAGATCCGGCAAAACCGGATCTGCAGTTAAATCAAAAGTAAACTCAAATCAAAAAGGATGGTGCATTATGAACAACGTAAAAGAATTCTGGAAAAGAGAGATAAGCGGATGGACGGAAAGCGAACTCTGCTGGCTGGCATTTGCAAATGTTTCTCTCCTTATTATCTCGGTTATTCTTAAGGATACATTTCTCGGAATAGCCGCTTCACTCACAGGTGTCACCTGCGTTATCTTCTGCGGAAAAGGCAAAATCTCAAACTACATATTCGGAACAATCAACGTGCTGCTCTACTCCTACATCGCATTCAAAGCAAAGTTCTACGGTGAAGTAATGCTCAACATGCTCTACTACTTCCCTACCAACATTCTCGGATGGTTCATGTGGAAAAAGAACATGAACAGTGACACCGGTGAGGTAGTCAAAAAGAGAATGACATTAACCGGAGATATTATCACAGTTCTCATAAGCGCCGCAGGTATTTTCGGATACAGCTACGTTCTTAAACTCCTCGGCGGTAATCTTCCTCTTATAGACAGCATGAGCACAGTATTATCAGTCGTTGCTCAGATACTTATGATAAAGCGTTTCACTGAGCAGTGGATAGTCTGGATCCTTGTTGATGCAGTTTCAGTAATAATGTGGGCAACAGCATTTTTCAAAGGCGACGGCGGTATCGCGATGGTACTCATGTGGTCAGTATATCTCCTCAATGCCATCTTCATGTTCATAAAATGGTATAAGGATTCTGCAGAGAGCAAAGCTGAAAATACTGCAGCAGCAGTGACAGAATAGTATCACTGATCTTACAGCATCCGTTATACAACCATAATTACTGAAAGGACAAATATATGAGTAAAGAATTAAAAGCCGGAATGAAATATCATGTGGGCATGTACGGCGGATCATTCAACCCTATGCACAACGGGCACATGGAGTGCATACTGAAAGCTTCATCAATGTGCGAAAAACTTTTCGTGGTCATTTCCTACAGAAATGATAACTCCGATGTTGATGTAAAGGTAAAATACCGCTGGGTATACAAGCTCACATCCCACATAGGAAACGTAAAGATCATCCTCCTTGAGGACAAGCTGAAAACCAAGGCTGAATACACCCGTGAATACTGGGAGGGTGACTGCAGAAAAGTCCGTGAGGCAATAGGCGAAAAGATAGACGTTGTCTTCTGCGGAAGCGATTACGATGAAAACAGCTTCTGGAATGTCTGCTACCCGGACAGCGAACTCGTCATATTCGAACGCGACCAGTACAATTCAACCGCTATCCGTAAGGATATATACGGTCACTGGGACTGGCTGCCGATGTTCGTAAGACCGCACTACGTAAAGAAAGTTCTGATAATCGGTTCGGAAAGCTGCGGAAAATCGGTGCTTACCGTAAATCTCGCCCACCACTATCACACCAACTATCTCGAAGAAGTCGGCCGTGATCTCTCGGAACTTTCCGGTACCGACACCATGATGCTCACCGAGGACTTCACCCGCATACTCCTCGAACACAAGGCAAAGGAAATGCGTCTCATTGAATACAGCAACAAAGTCCTCATCGAAGACACCGACTGTCTCATCACCCGCTTCTTCATGGACTTCCTCGAAGACGGTAACAAGGCAAACGAAGAGCTGGCTGAGGCAATAGCAAAACTAAACAGCTACGACCTGATCCTCCACGCCGAACCGGACGTTGAATGGGTACAGGACGGCGATCGCAGTGAAGAGATAGCCGCAAACCGTAAACTCTACAGCGAGCGCATAGAAAAACTCTATGAACGCTTCGGCTTCAAATGCGAACACATCTCCGGCAGCTACACCGAAAGATATGAAAAAGCGATAAAACTCATCGACGAACTTTTCCTTCCGGAAAACCAGTAAATACACAAAGAGCAGACCACGATATAAAAGTGATCTGCTCTATTCTTTTACTGTGAAATCACTGATCCGTTAACAGACCAGCACTTAAGTCACGAACGAAACCTTTTGGTCTCTTTGTTTACGAACTTTTATTTTCCTCCGCACAGATTGCATCTTCCCTCGGAAACATGATAAACGTTTCCGCATGATGAACAGGTAGTGCATCCCGGCGGTACCGGCTGAGGAAGTCCGATCTCCGGCATTTCTCCGTTATTATCATAACTGCTGTTTACACCGTACTGCGGTGTGCTGTAACTCTGATTTGAAGGATAAGCATCCTGCATATAGCCATTGCTGCTTCCCTGTGTACCGTAATTACTCTGACCATACATCTGGTTATTCTGTGCTCCGGAAGGATAAGCGTCCTGCATATAGCCGCCTGAGCTCTGCGTTCCGGACATATTCTGAACGCCTCCGGCAGAATATGCATCTGCCATGTATCCGCTGGCCTGATTACCATAGTTCTGACCGTATGATGCATTCTGATATCCGTTACCTGACGAACCGTAATTCTGATAATCTGCACGAGGCAACGTTCTGTTCATATCATAATTCTGAGCGATAGCTGCCGCTACTCCGGCTCTGTTAATTTCAGGCTGATTAAGCTGATTTGCTTCATCCGGATCAGGATCGTAAACTGCCTTTCTGTATTTTAATTCATAAAAACCTGCCATGAAGAACGCATGAACTCCTACGAAGAGGAAAAGGAACAGTGCCGGTCCGAGACCCTTGATCTTATCAACCAGACTAGGTTTTCTGATCTGAGGCATTATATAATTAAAAGCATCATTAATCGCTGCTCCTGTCTCCATATCCTGCTCGGTAAGATCAACTTTCAGGCGGCTTTTGAACACATCGCCTATGTAATCTGTAAGAACAGCATCCGTATCGTTGCCCTGCATTGCCTCAGATGTACCTGAAGGTGATGAGCAGACTATAAGCCAGTGCATCTCATCCGTAAATTCGGCAAGATAGCGTGTATAAGCGTAGTTTTCGATACTTCCCGTCCATTTTGTATCTTCGACTGTAATGACCGCCGGAACGATACCGCTTTTCTTGTAGAACTGATTAAGCGTTGAACGAAGCTCGGATTCGCTATTTGAACTCATGGTATTGGCTTCATCCATTATAATAATCTCAGTTGAATCCGGTTTGCCAAGCCTAGGGACGGTGTTCTTCGCCATAACAACACCGCCGAAAATGAACGGGATATAGAACAGAAGCACAAGCAGTCTCGCCGGATGAAAGCTTTTAGCCGGATCAGTTGTACTGTAAATATACCTCGTTTTTCCGAAGCTTGTATAGCTGTATCTTTTCGCCCCCGGAAAGAACGTACTGCTCCTCCTGTTCCTGCTGGAGCTTCCCGATGAACCGTAGCTGCTTCCGCTCCTGTAATGCGAAGAACTGCGGTGATGGTAATGATGTGAGCTGCTGCGGTGCGAGCTGTGATGATGCGAACTGTGGTGATGTCCTGATGAATGTGGCATAATTATCTCCCCCTCAAAAATGTTTTTCTCTGTGTGTCTGAGCGACTGATCCGCCGCCCTCTTTTGTTCTTTCCAGATCCTAAGGAAATGCTGATTTTTTCGTATCAGCTATCCTTTTTTCTGTATTGAATCTATTATACTACAACTTTATAAGAAAATCTATATTTTTCAGACGATTTTTCACGGACAATATCGTTCTTATAGACTTTTATCAAAGGATATAGTATAATTAACGTATCAAACGAACGTTAGAAAATCCCGGCACATTAACAGGAGACTACAAATGATAATATATCACGGAAGCAATATAAAAGTAGAACATCCGAAGATCCTCGTTAACGGTTTTTATAAAGACTTCGGATACGGTTTCTACTGCACGAATATAGAATTACAGGCCAGACGATGGGCGCTTACAAAGCGTGGGGCGTCTGTCATCAGCCTGTTTGATTACACACCGTCAGAAAAACTGAAAAAGCTTACTTTTGAAAAAATGACTGAAGAATGGCTTGATTTCGTTGTGGACTGCCGGCGCGGTATTGAACATGACTACGACATTGTTGAAGGTCCGATGGCTGATGATCAGATATGGGATTACGTTGAAGAATTCGTAAGCGGCCGTATTTCCCGCGAAGCATTCTGGGAACTGGTTAAATTCAGACATCCTACTCATCAGATCGTGTTCTGCACAGCTGAAGCACTGAAAACAATACGCTATGAAAGAAGTGAAACCCTATGAAAAACATTTACTTTCCGGACGAGGAGATCACCGAAAATGACCTGTATTTCGTCTGCTATATGATAGAACGCGTTGCACGAACACTTCATCAGCATAACATTTATGTTGCTGAAACAATGGGCACTGACGGACTGCGCCACGAACTCAGTGTTGCAAATGTGAATCATTCTGCCAATCCACTTCAGGTCGTTCAGGACTGGATAGACGCATACGCCCTGAAAACAGGCGACTTTGATATTACTGACGTTGACAGCGAACTCGCTGCAGTAATCCCGACCGAGCTTCAGATGGGCAAAGTATACACAAGGCTGATCACCGCAACACTTTCATCGGATGAAGATTACGCTGACGCAATACTGCGTATTTACAGCAATGAAATATGTGAAACCATCGACAACTACAACTGCAGCGCCTTTTACGAACCGTCATACGTTATCGCACGGGCATACTACAACAACGGATTTTAGCAGGTTAACCCAGCAGTTAACGAAGCAGCATCCCGCAGAGCTTTTCAGGCACGCTCTGCGGGATGTTTTTTTACGCTCTGATTCCCTGTAAAATTAGTGTTTATGCACATTACAGGATTAAGTTTAACCTTTATCGATATATATTATACCAATATGCTGAAAATCTATTGCACATTCAAATCAAAGGTGATATAATTAAAATAAATATGTTAAAGTAGGAGAGGTGTTTTCTATGAATAAAATTTCAATCATCGGCGCCGGCTCTGTCGGCTCCACAATCGCGTACACACTGGCTATTCAGGGCATCGCTTCAGAGATAGTTCTGATCGATATCAACACTGACAAGGCAGTGGGTGAAGCACTCGACATCATGCAGGGTACACCACTTAGCAGTCCATGCAAGGTATACCAGGGCGGATACGAAGAAGCAAAGGATTCTGACATCGTAATCCTTACATCAGGTATTGCAAGAAAACCAGGTCAGTCAAGACTTGAACTTGCTCAGACAAACGTTAACATCACAAAGTCTATCATTCCTGAAATTACAAAGAGCGCTCCAAATGCTTTCTACATCATCGTAAGCAACCCAATCGACGTTCTTACCTACACATTCTGCAAGCTTTCAGGTCTCCCTGAAAACCACATCATCGGTTCAGGTACAACTATCGACAGCGCACGTCTCCGTGCAAAGCTCAGCGAATGCTACGGTGTAAGCCAGGACAACATCCACGCTTATGTATTCGGCGAACACGGTGACTCATCATTCGTTCCGTGGTCACTCGCAAACATCGCAGGCGTACCTTGTGATGACTGCAACGAATACTTCGGTGCTGAAGACATCAACAACGAAGAGATCGAAGAATTCGTAAGAACTTCAGGTGCTCAGGTAATCAAGCGCAAGGGTGCTACATTCTACGCTATCGCAGTTTCAGTATGTCACATCTGCGAAAGAATCCTCCACGGTATCGACACAGTTCTCCCTGTATCAACAATGATGCACGGTGAATACGGTGTTGACGACGTTTGTCTCAGCACACTCAACCTCGTAGGCAAGGAAGGCGTACGCAAGGTAAACGTTCCTCTTACAGAAGAAGAACAGGCTAAGCTCCAGAAGAGTGCAGCAGCTCTTAAGGAAGTTATCAATAATCTCGAAATCTGATTTTCGACTAAGGAGTAAAAAATATGGAATATCGTATAGAACATGATTCTATGGGTGAAATGAAAGTTCCTGCAGACCGTCTCTGGGCAGCTCAGACACAGAGAAGCCACGAGAACTTTGAGATCGGTGTTGACATCGAAACAATGCCAAGAGAGATCACACACGCTTTCGGCATTCTCAAGAAGGCTGCAGCTCTTGCCAACCACGAATTAAAGAGCGAAAAGATGACAGACGAAAAGCTCGCTGCCATCACACAGGCATGTGACGAAGTTATCTCAGGTTCACTCAATGACCACTTCCCGCTCGTTGTATGGCAGACAGGTTCAGGCACACAGTCAAACATGAACACAAACGAAGTTATTGCCAACCGCGCAAACCAGATCGCAGGCAAGAAACTCGTTCATCCTAATGACGACATCAACATGAGCCAGTCATCAAACGACACTTTCCCGACAGCTATGCACATCTCAGCAGTTATCGCTATCGAGGACAAGCTCATCCCGGCTATCGAAACACTCATAGCTACATTCAAAAAGCTCGAAGCTGAAAACGAAGGCATCGTTAAGTCAGGACGTACACACCTCCAGGATGCAACACCAATCAAGTTCAGCCAGGAGATCAGCGGATGGCGTTCAAGCCTCGAAAGAGATGTTGAACTTCTTAAAATGTCAGTTAAGCCTCTCTCAGAGCTTGCACTCGGCGGCACAGCAGTTGGTACAGGTCTTAACGCTCCTAAGGGATTCGATACACTCGTTGCAGCAAAGGTTTCAGAACTTACAGGCAAGTCTTTCTCAACAGCACCAAACAAATTCCATTCACTTACTTCAAAGGACGAATTCGTATTCGCACACGGTGCTATCAAGGCAGCTGCATGCGACATGATGAAGATCGCAAACGACGTAAGATGGCTCGCTTCAGGTCCTCGTGACGGTCTCGGTGAGATCCACATTCCTGAAAACGAACCTGGTTCATCAATCATGCCGGGCAAGGTAAACCCTACACAGTGCGAAGCTGTTACAATGGTAGCAGTTCAGGTAATGGGCAACGACACAGCTGTTACAGTTGCTGCTTCACAGGGTAACTTCGAACTCAACGTATTCATGCCTGTAGCTGCATACAACTTCCTTCAGTCTGCACGTCTTCTTGCTGAAGCTATTCTTTCATTCAACAAGAACTGCGCAGTAGGCATCACAGCAAACAAGGAAAAGATGCACCACAATCTTCACAACTCACTCATGCTCGTTACAGCTCTCAACCCGTACATCGGATACGAGAATGCTGCAAAGACAGCTAAAAAAGCTTACAAGGATAATATTTCTCTCAAAGAAGCCTGCATAGAACTCGGCTTCCTTACAGAGGAAAAATTTGATGAGGTATTCCATCCTGAACAGATGGTCTGATCCTTACAAGTATTGGAGGTAAACAATGAAAGTCAGTTATTTCCCTGGCTGTACACTCCGTACAAAGGCAAAAGATCTTGATTTCTACGCTCGCAAATGCGCCGAGATCCTCGGCGTTGAACTTTGCGAGATCGAGAACTGGCAGTGCTGCGGTGCTGCTTTCGTTTCCGCTAAGGACGAAGTAGCTTCAAAGCTCTCAAGTGTCCGCGCTCTTGCTGCTGCAAGAGACGCAGAACAGCCTCTTGTTACGGTATGTTCAGCATGTCACAACGTTATCAAGCAGACTAACCACGCAATGCAGACAGATGCAGAGTTTGCTGCCAAGGCAAATCTCTACATGTCACAGGACAAGGAACCGACAGAAGCTTACAACGGTGAAACAACAGTTTATCACTATCTCGAACTTCTCCGCGACGTAGTTGGTTTCGACAAGCTCAAGGAAGCAGTAAAGAACCCTCTTACAGGAAAGAAGATCGCTGCTTACTACGGCTGCATGCTTCTCCGTCCTGGCAAGGTTCTCGGCTTCGATGATCCGGAAAACCCGACAATTATCGAAAACTTCATCAGAGCACTCGGCGCTGAACCGGTAATCTATTCATACAGAAATGAATGTTGCGGAAGCTACGCTGTACTCGAAGATGCAGAAGCTGCAAAGAAGAAGAGCAACAAGGTTTCAGAAAATGCTGCAGACAACGGCGCAGAAATGATCGTTACTGCCTGTCCACTCTGTAAGTACAATCTCGAAAAGAGCGGAAGCTCAATCCCTGTTGTTTACTTTACTGAACTTCTTGCCACTGCACTCGGCGTAAAGGAGGATACAGATGCTGAATAAGACAGAACGTCAGAAGGAACAGATCCTTCGTTCAAGCGGTGTTAATCCGCTCAAATGCATGCGCTGCGGCAAATGCTCAGGTACATGTCCTTCATACGATGAGATGGAATATCATCCGCATCAGTTCGTATACATGGTTGAAACAGGCGACATCGAAACTCTCATGAAGTCTGATTCAATTTACAAGTGTCTTTCATGTTTCGCATGTGTTGACAGATGTCCGAGAGGCGTTGAACCTGCAAAGCTTGTTGAAGCAGTAAGACTCATGGCTATCCGTCAGAAGGATGCCAACCACCTCACTCCAAATGACATTCCGGCACTCCTCGATGATGAAACTCCTCAGCAGCTTCTCATGAGTGCTATGAGAAAATATTCTAAGTAAGAAAGGAGAACAATTATCCCATGCAGAGAATCGGAGTATTTGTCTGTCATTGCGGTACAAACATCGCCGCAACGGTAGACGTTAAAGCAGTAGCTGAAGCACTGAAGAGCGAACCGGGTGTTGTTTTCTCCACAGACTATCAGTACATGTGTTCACAGGCAGGTCAGGATATCATCAAGAATGCCATCGCAGAACACAAGCTTACAGGTATAGTAGTTTGTTCATGTTCACCTCGTATGCATGAGAATACATTCCGTAAGACAGCAGCTGCTGCAGGACTTAACTCATACATGGTCGAGATCGCAAACATCCGTGAACAGTGTTCATGGGTACACAAGGATATGCCGATCGGTACAGAAAAGGCTATCATCCTCGGTAAGGCAGCTGTTGCTAAGGTTAGCCTCAACGCTCCTCTTACACCAGGCGAAAGCCCTGTTACAAAGCGTGCCCTCGTTATCGGCGGCGGTATCGCTGGTATCCAGACAGCCCTCGACATCGCTGATGCAGGTTTCCCTGTAGACATCGTTGAAACAAAGCCAACAATCGGCGGTAAGATGGCTCAGCTCGACAAGACATTCCCTACACTCGACTGTGCAGCTTGTATCCTCACTCCTAAGATGGTTGAAGTTGCTCAGAACGAAAAGATCAGAATCTTCTCATACAGTGAAGTAACTGACATCAAGGGCTTCGTTGGTAACTTCGACGTTACTATCAAGAGACGCGCACGTTACGTTAAGGAAGACCTCTGTACAGGATGCGGCGCATGTACAGAAAAATGTCCACAGAAGAAGGTTCCAAACGAGTTCAACCTCGGAATGGATAACCGCCGCGCAATCTACATTCCGTTTGCTCAGGCAGTTCCTAAGGTAGCAACTATCGATCCTAACTACTGCACAATGCTCAAGACAGGCAAGTGCGGTGTATGTTCAAAGGTTTGTACAGCAGGCGCTATCGACTACCAGGCAAAGGACGAATTTGTTGAAGAAAAGTACGGTGCTATCGTAGCAGCTACAGGCTTCAACCCAATCTCAATGGATAAGTTCGATGAATTCGCTTACTCACAGTCACCTGACGTAGTAACATCACTCGAATTCGAAAGACTTATGAACGCAGCCGGTCCTACAGCCGGTACTCTCCTCCGTCCTTCAGACCACGAACATCCGCACACAATCGTATTCGTACAGTGCGTAGGTTCAAGATGTTCTTCATGTGCTGAAAAAGGCAAGGAATACTGCTCAAAGATCTGCTGTATGTACACAGCTAAACACGCAATGCTTACCCGCGACAAGTATCCGGATACTGACGTTTATGTATTCTACATCGACGTTCGTACACCTGGTAAGGCTTTCGACGAGTTCTATCGCCGTGCCGTTGAAGACTACGGTGTTCACTACATCAAGGGTATGGTCGGCAAGGTAGTTCCTGAAGGCAAGAAACTCAAGGTTCAGGCTTCAGACCTCCTCGCTAACAAGCAGCTCCACATAGACGCAGACCTCGTAGTTCTCGCTGCTGCGATCGAACCGGACAAGTCTGCACGTCCTCTCGCTACAATGCTCACAGCAAGTATGGATACAAACGACTTCTTCACAGAAGCTCATCCGAAGCTCCGTCCTGTAGAAAGCCCGACAGCCGGCGTATTCCTCTCAGGTACATGCCAGGGTCCTAAGGACATTCCGGAAACAGTATCTCAGGCTGGTGCAGCCGCTTCAAAGGTAATCGGTCTCCTTTCAAAGGACAAGCTCACCGGTAACCCATGTGTTGCTCACTCAGATGAAAACATGTGTAACGGCTGTTCAACATGTGCAAACGTTTGCCCTTACGGTGCTATCACATATCAGGACAAGGAATTCAGAATGCCGGACAGAACAACAAAGATGCGTCGTATCGCTGTTGTCAACGAAGCTGTTTGTCAGGGCTGCGGCTGCTGTACAGTTGCTTGTATGTCAGGCGCTATGGATCTTAAGGGCTTCATGAATAAACAGATCATGGCGGAGGTAGACGCAATATGCAAGTAAACGAATTTAAGCCGCTTATCGTGGCATTCTGCTGCAACTGGTGTTCATACGCAGGTGCTGACCTTGCAGGTAACAACAGACTCAACTATCCGGCAGAAGTTAAGATCGTACGTGTTCCATGCTCATGCAGAGTAAATCCTATGTTCATTCTCCGTGCTTTCCAGAAAGGCGCTGACGGTGTAATCCTCTGCGGATGTCATCCGGGAGACTGTCACTATACATCAGGTAACTATTATACACGCCGTCGTATGGCACTTCTTTTCTCAATGCTCGATTATCTCGGCATCGAAAAGGAACGTACACGTGTTGAATGGGTATCAGCAGCTGAAGGTGCAAAGTTCGCTGCTACAATGAATGATTTCGTTGAGAAGGTAATCTCACTCGGCGAAAACAAGAGACTGGAGGATCTGCGATGCAAGAAATAAAACGCGAAGATCTCATAGCAAAGGCAGCCCAGTTACTTGCTGACGGTACTGTTGACCGCGTTATCGGCTGGAAAAAGGGTGAATTTGATTATGACGTAACACCTGCAGTATTCACAACAAAGGAAGAACTCGAAAGCGAATTCGTATGGAATGATTTCTGCGGTGCAAACTTCTCAAAATACATCAAAAAGGAAGCTGAAAAGAGCGAAAGCAAGGTAATGGCATTCCTTAAGCCTTGTGACACATACAGCTTCAATCAGCTCCTTACAGAATATAAATTTGACCGTGAAAAGGTTTATGTTGTCGGCGTTCCATGTAACGGTATGCTCGATGACAGCAAGATAAAGGAAAGCGCAAGCGGCATTTCTTCAGTAACAGAAGAAAACGGCAAGGTTGTTGTAGATACACTCTACGACGGAAAGATCACACTCGAAAGAGCTGACGTACTTGCTGAACGCTGCACAAACTGCAAGTCAAAGAAGCACGCTGCTTACGATGAACTCCTCGGAACAGAAGGCGAAGTTCTCGACAGCAAGCGTTTCGATGAAGTTGAAAAGCTCGAAAAGATGACTCCGGATGAACGTTTTGCATTCTGGCAGAACGAACTTTCACGCTGCATCAGATGTAATGCATGTCGTAACATCTGTCCTGCATGTACATGTGAAAAGTGTGTATTCGACAACCCTGCTTCAGGCGTTGAAAACAAGGCTATCTCAGATTCATTCGAAGAAAAGATGTTCCACATCATCCGTGCATTCCACGTAGTGGGCAGATGTACAGACTGCGGCGAATGTTCAAGAGTATGTCCTCAGAACATCCCACTCCACCTCCTCAACCGTAAGTTCATCAAGGACATCAACGGTTTCTACGGTGAATACCAGGCAGGTGCTGAAGTTGGCAGCCGTGCTCCTATCGTTGACTACACAAAGGAAGACCTTGAGCCTTCAGAAGCAGTAGAAAGAGGTGAAGAGAATGCGTAAAATATCACTTGATAAATTAGATCAGCTTTTCGCTGAGATCTCTTCAAAGTCAGCTCTCTACATCCCTGTTGATACAGCTGCAGGCGCTAAGTTCGAGAAGTACGACGGCACAAAGAAAATGTCTGACGCTCTCAACACAGTAAGAAGTGCAAAGGACTTCTTCTTCCCTCAGACTGAAAACCTTGTTGACTTCAAGGTTGAAGGAAAGAACATCGAAATCAAGGAAACTGTAAAGGAAGACGAAGACTTCGTAGTATTCGGCGTTCGTGCATGTGACGTAAAGAGCTTCGAGATCCTCGACAGAGTATTCCTCGCAGATCCTGTAGATAACTTCTACAAGAACAGACGTGACCACGGCATCATCGTTTCAATGGCCTGCACAAGACCTGCTGAAACATGCTTCTGCCAGACATTCGGAATCGACGCAACTGCTCCTGCAGGCGACATCGAATGCCACAAGACAGCTGATGCAGTTTACCTCGAAGCAAAGACAGACAAGGGCGCAAAGCTCCTCGAAAGTCTCAATGCTCTCACAGAAGACGCTGACGCTTCAGCAGTTGAAGCTCAGAAGGCTCAGACAAAGGAAGTGTTCAAAAAGCTCCCTCTCGCTGGTCTCGACGCTTCTGCATTCGGCGACGGCAAGACAAACGAATTCTTCAACGCTCCTGAGTGGAAGACACTTTCAGAATCATGTCTCGGCTGCGGCACATGTACATTCGTATGTCCGACATGCCAGTGCTACGACATCAAGGACTTCAACACAGGTCACGAAGTAAAGCGTTTCAGATGCTGGGACTCATGCATGTACTCAGACTTCACAAGAATGGCTCACGGCAACCCGCGTCTTACACAGGTTGAACGTTTCCGCCAGAGATTCATGCACAAACTCGTTTACTATCCGACAAACAACGAAGGCATTTTCGGATGCGTTGGCTGCGGCCGCTGCATGGCAAAGTGCCCGATCAACATGAATATAGTAAAGGTAATGAAGAAGTTAGGAGGTAACAAGTAATGTCTATTATCAACGATTCACTTATCCCTGTAATCGGTGTTGTAACAGATATCAGAATAGATACTCCTGACGTTAAGACATTCCGTGTTGTTACACCAGACGGAAAGAAAGCTTTCGATCACAAGCCGGGTCAGTGCGCAATGCTCTCAATTCCTGGCGTAGGCGAAGCAATGTTCTCTATCACATCATCACCTACAAATACAGAATTCATGGAATTCTCCATCAAGAAGTGCGGATGCCTCACACAGTGGCTCCACGCTATGGAAGTAGGCCAGCAGATCACAATCCGCGGACCTTACGGAAATGCATTCCCTGTTGACACAGAATTCGTTGGCAAGGATATGCTCTTCATCGCCGGCGGTATCGGTCTCGCACCTCTCCGTTCGGTTATCAACTACTGCCGTCACTACCGTGACAAATACGGCAAGATCGACATCGTTTACGGTTCAAGAAGTATGGAAGACCTTGTTGACTACAAGGAAATCATCGATGAATGGGTAAAGGATGACGGTATCGACGTACATCTCACAATCGACCGTGAACAGCCTGAATGGACAGGTCACGTAGGTTTCGTTCCTAACTACGTTAAGGAACTCGGCTTCGACACAAACAAGACAGCCATCCTCTGCGGACCTCCGATCATGATCAAGTTCACACTTGCAGGTCTCCAGGAGATTGGCTTCGACAAGACACAGGTATACACAACAATGGAACTTCGTATGAAGTGCGGTATCGGCAAGTGCGGACGCTGCAACATTGGTTCAAAGTATGTCTGCAAGGACGGCCCAGTATTCAGATGTGATCAGGTTGACGAACTTCCTGATGAGTATTAATAATCAATAGTAACCGAGAGGAGTTTAAATATTATGGAAAACATGGTAAACATTTACCTGTTCGGCAAACAGTATTCTGTTCCGGATCATCTCACAATCATGCGTGCTATGGAATATGCCGGCTACCAGCTCGTTCGCGGCTGCGGCTGCCGTAACGGTTTCTGCGGTGCATGTGCTACTATCTACCGTATCAAGGGTGATGCACAGCTCAGAACATGTCTCGCATGTCAGACAAAGGTTGAAGAAGGCATGTACGTTGCTACACTTCCTTTCTTCCCGCTCGTAAAGCAGGTTTACGACATCGAAAAGGTAAAGACAACTGAACAGGTAATGATGCAGCTTTACCCTGAAATATATGCCTGCGTAGGATGTAACGCATGTACAAAGAGCTGTACACAGTCTCTCAACGTTATGCAGTACATCGCTTACGCTCAGAGAGGCGAATTCGAACTCTGTGCTGAAGAATCATTCGACTGCGTAATGTGCGGCGTATGTTCATCACGCTGCCCTGCTGGTATCTCACATCCACAGGTAGCTATGCTTGCTAGAAGAATCAACGGTAAGTACCTCGCACCAAAGAGCGAACACCTCGAAAACAGAGTTAAAGAGATCGAAAACGGCGACTTCAAGGAACTCCTTGAAAACCTCATGGGCAAGCCTGTAGAAGAACTCAAGGAACTCTACAACAACAGAGAAATCGAAAAGTAAGGAGGCTACCACTAATGTATTCAGCAGAATTTCAGGAATCATTAAAGAAGGTCGAAGCTAACAGAGCTGCCAACACAGCTATGGAACCAAGACGTATGACAGCTCAGGAAAAGGATGATCTCCTTGCACAGTACCACCCTGACTACAAGAAGAGCGAATTCTCAGAACTCAAGTTTGGTCCTAACAAGGGCGAATCAGTTCCTCACGAACTCGTTGAAATACTCCAGGCAAACAGCCGTATAAAGGCTTCAGACGTTGATCTTAACGACGTTAAGTACGACGTTGACGTTCTCATCATCGGCGGCGGCGGTGCAGGTACATCTGCAGCTATCGAAGCTCACAACGCAGGCGCTAAGACAATGATCGTTACAAAGCTCCGTATGGGCGATGCTAACACAATGATGGCAGAAGGCGGTATTCAGGCTGCTGACAAGGAAAACGACTCACCTGCACAGCACTTCATCGATGCTTTCGGCGGCGGTCACTTCATGGCTAAGCGTGAACTCCTTGAAAAACTCGTTTGTGACGCTCCTGGCGCTATCAAGTGGCTCAACGAACTCGGCGTTGAATTCGACAAGGACGAAACAGGCCGTATGATCACAACTCACGGCGGCGGTACATCACGCAAGAGAATGCACGCAGCCAAGGACTACTCAGGTGCTGAAATCATGCGTACACTCCGTGACGAAGTTATCAACCTCGGTATCGAAGTAGTTGACTTCACATCTGCTATCGAACTCATCCTCGATGAAAAGGGCAACGCAGCAGGTGCTGTTCTCATGAACATGGAAACAAAGGAACTCATGGTAGCACGTGCAAAGACTGTTGTAATCGCTACAGGCGGTGCAGGACGTATGCACTATCAGGGATTCCCTACATCAAACCACTACGGTGCAACAGCTGACGGTCTCGTACTCGGCTACAGAGTAGGCGCTAAGCTCCTCTATGCACACACACTTCAGTATCACCCGACAGGTGCAGCATTCCCACAGCAGATCTTCGGCGCTCTCGTAACTGAAAAGGTTCGTTCACTCGGCGCTAAGCTCGTAAACGCTAACGGTGAAGTATTCATGCACCCACTCGAAACACGTGACGTATCTGCAGCTTCTATCATCCGTGAATGCTCAGACAGAAACAACGGTATCAGCACAGGCAGCGGCAAGGCTGTATGGCTCGACACACCAATGATCGAGATCATCGGCGGTGAAGGTACAATCGAAAAGCGTATCCCAGCTATGATGCGTATGTTCGGCAGCTACGGCATCGACATCCGTAAGGAACCTATCCTCGTTTACCCAACACTCCACTACCAGAACGGCGGTCTCGACATCACACCAGACGGTCAGACAACAAACGTTGAAAACCTCTTCGTAGCCGGAGAAGCTGTTGGTGGTATCCACGGCACAAACCGTCTCATGGGTAACTCACTCCTCGACGTTATCGTATTCGGCCGTAACGCCGGTGTACACGCAGCTGCAAAGGCTAAGAACGTAACAGTTGGCAAGCTCACACTTGACCACATCGCTAAGTTCGACGCTGAAAGAGAAGCAGCAGGCGTTAAGACTGACGCAGTATCACCAAAGTTACTCCCTGACTACCGCGGAAACAAGCAGGGAATGTAATTTCTCTTTAAAACTATTGACACACTTAAACCAGCAAACCCCTGCCAGTCGCAGGGGTTTGCCGTGTGTTATGTCATTTTGACATAATGCTTAATAACCGGCATCGCGCACGAATGTATTTCGTACAAAGTGCAGATCATAAAAATCTATATGGCTTTAACAAAGCCCGTTTAACGTACAGCATGGAATTTCGGGGGACATTTTCAGGCTGTAAACATTACACGTTATATTTTTTGGAGGTTTTATAATGAACTTTTTTGATGGAATAATATCCATTACCGGTATCGGCTTCCTGATGCTCGTAGTATTTGCAGTAGCAGGACTCGGATATCTTCTCGGAAGAGTAACAGTCAAGGGCGTTTCACTCGGCACAGCCGGTGTATTCATCGTAGCACTTCTCATCGGTGCACTTATATTCAAAGTTGACGGCACAAACCTTGTAACTGAAAGCTTCGGTACAAAGGCAGAACTTGCAAAGAACTATTTCAAGATAATCGAAAATCTCGGACTCATCCTCTTTGTTACATCAGTAGGATTTATCGCAGGTCCGAACTTCTTCTCAAGTCTTAAGAAGAACTTCAAGTCATATGCACTTCTCTCACTCCTTATAATCATCCTCGGCGGTCTTACAACAGTATTCTGCATCAAGGTATTTGGATGTGACGCTGCAATGGCAGTTGGTCTTCTCTCAGGCGCTCTTACATCTACTCCTGCATTCTCAGCTGCAAAGGACACAATCGGTTCTGTTTACGCAGGCAATGCAGACAAAATCTCAGAAATGGAAGACATCGTTACAGTTGGTCACGGTATCGCTTACCTCTTCGGCGTTGTAGGCGTTGTACTCTTCGTACAGGTTGTTCCTAAGATCCTTAAGGCTAACCTTGATGAAGAACGCAAGAAGATCGCTTCAGTTGATACAGGTGATTCAAAGAACGAAGGCAAGAAGCTCTTCAGCATCGACAACTTCGGCCTTGCAGCATTTGCAATCGCAGTTGTTATCGGTATGCTCGTAGGCGGCATCAAGATCCCTATGGGTAAGTCTTCATTCTCACTCGGTACAACAGGCGGATGCCTTCTCGCTTCTCTCGTAGTTGCTCACTTCGGTCACTTCGGTGCCCTCAGCATGAAGCCTGAAAAGAAGATGCTTGAGCTCTTCCGTGAATTCGGTCTCATGGCATTCCTTATCGGCGCTGGTATCCCTGGCGGTGCTTCATTCGTTAAGTACTTCAAGCCTGAATTATTCTTCTACGGAGTAATGATGACTATCGTTCCTATGGTTATCGGCTTCCTCATTGCAAAGTACGTTATCAAGCTCCCGCTCTTCAACAACCTCGGCGGTATCACAGGCGGTATGACATCAACACCTGCTCTCGGAACACTTATCAACGTTGCCAAGACAGACGATGTTGCTTCTGCTTATGCAGCAGCTTATCCTATCGCTCTCATTTCCATCGTACTTGTCTCCCAGTTCATTATAGTATTCTTCAGTTAAACAGGATTACGGGTGGTAATTATGAAACAAATTGAGGTATCAAGGGCTACAATGGGCCGTCTTCCGGTCTATTTAAAGTATCTGAAAAATACAGATCCCAGTACTGAAAATATCTCTGCTACTGCCCTTGCAAAAGAACTCGGTCTGGGCGAAGTTCAGGTCAGAAAGGATCTCGGAGCCGTAAGCGGCGCCGGCAGACCTAAAACAGGATACAGAATAGCCGAGCTTATCGAAGTCCTCGAAAACTTTCTCGGCCACAACGAAAACGGCAATGTCGTTATCGTCGGTGCCGGTAAGCTCGGACGTGCGCTGCTTGACTACGGCGGATTCAAGGACTACGGTCTTGACATAATGGCCGCCTTCGACATAGCTGTTACTGAACCTGAAACAAGCAACCTCGGAAAGCCTGTCTATTCAATGGATAAGCTCGATGATTTCTGCAGGGAAAACAATATACGCATAGGCGTTATAGCCGTACCTGCACGCAGCGCCCAGGAAGTCTGCGACCGTTTCCTTAAAAACGGTATCAGAGCCATCTGGTGCTTTGCACCGTGTACTCTTACAGTACCTGACGGAATTCCGGTACAGTACGAAAACATGGCGCTTTCACTTGCTTACCTGAACAAGAAAATTTAGGAAAACCCTGATAAATCCGAAATCCGGCTTCGCCGGATTTCGGGAGGGGGGATTTGCGGGGCTTCGCCCCGGTCCCCACGCTGATTTATTTATAAATCAGCGTTTCCTTAGCATTTTACCAGACTATAAAATCATCACCCTGCGGATCAGTTTCGCAGGGTGATTTTTTACAAATATACGAATCATTATTTTATATCAATAGAACATTTTTTGATTGAATTATTCTTAATTTTATGGTATAATAACTAAAATAACTATTATCTTGCAAGGGAGGGGATAACAATGCCAAGGCCGCAGAAACAATGTCTGTACCGCAATGCTTTTATAACATATGATTATGATAACGACAAGTTTATATATACGCCTGAAGTAACAGATCTGTTCGGAGATCACTTTGACGACAGACCGCTGTGGGAAATACTAGATGAAGATGGTATAGCCTCCGCGGGGACCGGAAAGCTCGTAAAGGATACAGTTACCGGTCTTATTAAAAGCAGCGACAGAACTGTAGCTGCCGAAGAGCTCAGCATGAAAGCTGATGATGATTATAAAAAAGTCAATACAATATTCTTAAAAAACGACTCAAAAAAGACCGTAACAATTTCACTCAGCATAGTAAACCGCTATCCTCTGAACGACAAGGACGAGCTTACAGGTCTTCTTACCAAGACTGCCTTCATCAATGAACTCAATGACCTGATGACAGTCCGCCCTGAAAATGAATCGGGCAAACATATAGTAGTTTATCTTGATGTTATCAGATTCAAGATGATAAACGATATTTTCGGCTCCAAGAAAGGCGACGAGCTTTTAAAGCATGTAGCCGAAGTTATAAATGATACATTAAAGCACTCAGGATTCGGCTGCCGTATAGAATCTGACCGTTTCATGTTCTATACAAAATGCCCTGAACTTAAAATAAACGAC
>JBGUVZ010000173.1:0-2367 GCA_045220685.1 Oscillospiraceae bacterium
GGTTTTTCTGGAACTATAGGTTTTGCAAGATTTGATGTCAGTGGAATATTTTCACATTGATTCAAATTAAATACAGTCACATACAGGATTATCGGTTTGGCAAGTTTAACTTCCTTTGTGATAACTTTGCCATCCTTGTCATAACGTTCCTTTCCATTTTCATCACGATCAGGGACTTCTTCAGAATCCTTGAAAAACTTAATAGTAGTTCCTTTTTCTCCTCTCTTGACATTACCACCTTCATCAGCTACCTGTTTAAATGTAACCCAGCGTGGATCTGTATATCCGTTCATCATAGATTTCAGCCAGAGACAAAACCCGTTTTTCCCTTTATATTTATGCTCACTGATCCCGTTCATTGGAGGTAAATCAGTATATTCAGCAGTCCAGGGTTTTTCCCAGGAATCAGCAAGTTCATCTTTTCGATCATATAAAGATAAAAGAGAATCAGCAATCTGACCGAAATACTTATCTTCCTTTTCAGAAGGTGTTAATGGCGTATAATTCTTCTTTTTTGTAACCATCAGAAATTCCTTATAAACATACAGCTATATTAAACCTCGTCAAAATCCCATCCAGATGCAATCAGTTTGGATTTCAGTTTTAACAGTTCTTCAACCCTGCTTTTCAGATTAACGTAGTACATTGAATGAAGCAGATTTTGATCTTCTGACTTTTCAATGCGTTCAAGTTCTTCCTGTCCCCACTGCAGTCTTCCATCCAAGACTATTTCATAATCCTCCATCTCTTTAAATTCTGCTGGAGACAGTCTAAGGCTTTCATCAAACAGCATATCTGAAGCTGAATCATCAAATTCAACTTCAGATAGAGGATCTGCAATGTAAACACCTCCAGGATATTTTTCCTTTACTTCTGACGCTGACAGTTTGAGCAGTTCTGCCTGCTCTATTGCTTTACTCATTACTTTTACCCCGTAATTTATAATTAACGACTGTGGTGATATCCCTGATTTTGATCCTGCTCTTGAGTCTTTTCTACTTTTCTGAATTCCTGACGATTTGCCAAAATAGGAGGCAAGTCTTGACCTTCCGACAGCCAGATATCATATGTCTGATCATTCATGTTGAATACTGCACCGGCAGCACGTAATTCATCACGAACACGCTTTGACTCATTGAATCCGGCATTAGGTGTAGCCTCTGGAATTTTAAACTGGTGTCTAGTATGTTTAACAAGCTCACTGTAATCGGTCGGAGTGTACTTTTGTAATAATTCCGGCAACGGATTATCCTGACTAACTTTTATTGACCATTCCTGGTATGTTGGAGTCCACACAGCACCAAGATCTTTTATTGCCCGTCTGAAATTTTCGTTAGTTCTAGCTTCTGGTAACTTGAAATACATTGTTTTACCGGATGAAGGGGTTGGCGTGTAGACTTTATAGCCTTTGATTTCAGCAGGAACAGGCTGATTGCGTGGCATAGCCATATAAAAGGACTGTACAGTTCTGTCCCAAAGCAAACCTTCTGTTTTACTTTTATTTCCTCTCTCAGAGTATGGAACGTTCACATACACACGCCTTTTCAATTCTTTGTAATCAATCTGTTTGAACTTACGCAAAACTTCAGGTAACTGATTATTTGTTTCCTGAACTCGCCATGCTTTGTTATCCATATCATAAATACTGTTGCAAGCTTTAAGAGCTGCATTAACTTCATCGTTGCGTTCATCTTTGCCTATAACCAGGAAACGAACAACAACTTTCGTCAAACTGTCAGCAGAAATCTTATCAAACCTGTTGAGGTAATCAGGGTTGCTAGCGGCAGATTCAACGTAATACCATGACTTACGAGAGTTATCCCATTTAGCTCCTGCCTCCTTTATCTGGTTACGGAGATTTTCATCATCCTTTGCTTCCGGAACATTGATATAGGTGCGATCATCATAGCGATAATAATTTTGTTTGTTTTCAGTATTGCTCTCTGTTTCTGACATTTATTTTTCCTCTTTTTGTAAATTTACTGTTGTAAAATGTTTATTCAGCCATAGTGCCCATTTACGAGCACTTGAAATAAGTTTCTTCTGATAAATTAGATTGTATTTTGGTGTGCGAGAATGATAATTTGCTGATTTCTGCCATATTGATCCTTTATCGTTTTTAATATGTGATGCAATGCGCCATGCTGCGAGATAAAACGAATAACATCCGTCAGCTTCAGCTATTGTCTGATAATCGTAGGAATATCTATTGGACAAATCTGCAATATACGAACTATTAAACTGCATATAACCGATATCGTAAGTTCTGTTGGTGTTTGCAACCTGCAACTGTGGTTTTCCTCCTTCTATTTCAGCTATTGCCAACATAATATCTGCAGGTATGGCATAAGCTTCTGCTGCAGATAT
>JBGUVZ010000174.1:0-5321 GCA_045220685.1 Oscillospiraceae bacterium
ACGTGTTAAAGACAGAAGCACTTACGAAAGTGTACGGAAAGGGACAGAATCAGGTTACGGCGCTCGATAAAGCGGAGATAAGCATAAGCGAAGGAAGTTTTGTTGCAATAGTCGGAACATCCGGAAGCGGAAAATCTACTCTGCTTCATATGATGGGCGGGCTCGACAGACCAACATCCGGAAAAGTTTATGTTGAAAACAAGGATATATTTTCACTGAAGGATGAAGAACTTACGATTTTCAGAAGAAGAAAAATCGGTTTCGTATTTCAGTCATTCAACCTTGTGCCGACTCTTAACGTGTATGAAAACATAGTTTTCCCGATACAGCTTGACGGAAACGATGTGGATGAGAAATTTGTCGGTGAAGTAATAAAAACACTCGGACTGGAAGATATGAAAAATCGTCTTCCGAATCAGCTTTCAGGCGGTCAGCAGCAGAGAGTGGCTATCGCGAGGGCACTGGCATCAAAACCTGCTATCGTACTTGCGGATGAACCTACCGGAAATCTTGACAGTAAAACTTCCCAGGATGTGCTCGGTCTCCTTAAGGTGACAGGTCAGAAATTTTCACAGACTATCGTCATGATAACTCACAACGAAGCCATTGCGCAGATGGCAGACAAAATAATTCGCATTGAGGACGGTCATATCGTTAAGGGTGGTGCGGAAAATGACTAAGGTAAAAAACAGAGGAGTTATCCGCCGGCTTGCTTTCCGTGAATTCAGAAAATCAGGAAAAATGAACTGCATAGTTATCTTTTCGATAATACTGACATGCGTGATGTTTGCTGCTCTGGCTTCAATCGGCGGTGCGTTATTAAACGGTATTCAGAACGAAAACATGCGTCTTGTTGGCGGAAAAAGTATGGCAGGAGTTAAATTCTGTCTGGAGGAAGATTACGAAAAAGTCCGTTCTGATCATGCAACAAAGGACGTTACGTACCGCATAATAATCGGCCGTGTTGTTAATGAAGAATT
Organism: Oscillospiraceae bacterium; assembly: GCA_045220685.1. Classification (GTDB taxonomy): domain Bacteria; phylum Bacillota; class Clostridia; order Oscillospirales; family Ruminococcaceae; genus HUN007. The sequence continues at coordinate 981 of JBGUVZ010000174.1, forward strand.
CTCAGATCTTAACATTGAACTCAATCATGCCGGAAATGACCTCGAGGCAAAGAAATCATTCTGTTTTCCAGAGACCGGAAGACTTCCTGAAGCTGAAGACGAGATAGCGGTCAGCACGCAGATGCTCGACAGACTTGGCCTTCCTTACGAAACAGGAATTAAAGTACCGGTTGTTCTCGACATTGACGGTGTGATATCGGAACATGAATTCACTCTCTGCGGGTTCTGGGAAGGTGATTCTGCATCGCCGGCGCAGCAGGCGTGGGCTTCACGTGCTTTTGTGGATAAATACGTTCCGAAGCCGCAGATCTCATTTTATGAGCAGTATAAAAATGCCGACTATAACGGTACAAAATATGCGGGATATATGATGGTAAACTTCGATTATCTTAACAGTTTTAATATCGAAGGAAAGACAGACAAACTCATCACAAGACTGTACGGAAGCAAGGAAAATGCACCTTATGTGGGTGTGAACTGGGCATATCAGGCCAGCCGTATGGATTCAGATACTGTTATCGGATATGCGATGTTCGTTATTCTGATATTTGCAGCAGGATACCTTATCATCTATAATATCTTCCGTATAAATATTTCAGTAAACATCAGAAGCTACGGCCTTCTTAAAACGATAGGAACAACTTCAAAACAGATAAGGCGTATGGTAAAGATCCAGGCTCTCATCTATTCCGTTATCGGCATACCTTTCGGTATTTGCGGCGGCGTGCTGCTTGGAAAATCACTTATCGGTTTCATAACTGTGACACTGAACATCGGTAATCCGGAATACTATACCGTAAGTTCTGAAATACTTCTGCCGGTCTGTTCTTTCGCAGCGTTATTTACTTTTGTCACGGTAATGATAAGCTGTCTTGGACCGTGCAGAGAAGCCGGAAATGTGTCTCCGATCGAGGCACTTCGATTTAACGAAACGAGTATAAATATAAAGAAAGAACAAAAGAAAACTAAAAAAATAACTCCGGTTTCACTGGCGCTGAGCAACATGGCACGAAACAGAAAAAAGAGTGCTGTTGTTGTGCTGTCACTTTCACTGAGCCTCATTATCCTGAATGCAGTTTTCACTATGTTAAAATCCATGAGTTTTGATCCTGAGCTTACGGGTGATTTTGTTATCGCAAGAAAACTAAATGATTCTATGTCTGTCAGCTACGAAGAGAAGATGCAGATAATAAAACCGGAAATGCTTGAATATCTCGAAAATACAGACGGTATAAGCGAAATGAATACGGTATATTTTGCAAACAGTATGATCGATCTTTCAGGTGAAAACCGGAAAAAGTTTGATGCTCTTGCAGAAAAATATGCTGAAACGGACAAGTACGGAACATTTGACACGGCCACAGAACACGGTGTGTATACCACACTTTACGGCGTTACTGAAGGAGTTATGAATCATCTTGACTTGTTTGAAGGAGAGATCGATATCGAGAAATGGAAAACGGGAAAATATGCAGTAGTCCATACTGAGTACACAGTACTCGGAGATGAAAAAAATACTGAAGATGATCTGTTCAGGCCGGGAGATAAAGTTTCATTTGAAATTCCGGATTATGAAACCGGAAAAACAGTAACAAGAGAATATGAAGTTATGGCAATCGGAAAAATACCTGAAGATCTCGGTACAAGAAGCACAGGTATTTTTGATTCGGTTGTAATAATACCTGATTTTGAATACTTTGGTGTTACTGATAACAGAAATGCTTTATCCGTAATGATAAACGCTGAAGAAGGAAGATACGATGAAGTTTCGGAAAAATTAAGCTCTGCAGCTGAATCCGATTCTGATATATATTTACAAAGCATCGAGAGCTTGAGAGCCGAATTTGAAGAATTTACAAAAATGATAAAAATCGTTGGCGGATCCCTTTGCACTATTCTGGGACTGATCGGTATCTTAAACTTTGTAAATTCTGTAGTTACCGGAATCGTTTCACGTAAACGCGAACTGGCAGTAATGAATGCGGTGGGCATGACAGGAAAACAGTTAAGTTCCATGCTCATGTGGGAAGGAATAAGTTATGCAGTTCTTACTGCACTGGCATCAGTAACACTCGGAACACCATTTTGCTGCGCAGTGTTTAACTTTATCACGGTGGAAGGATCATTTCTGAAATATTTCAGCCTTACACCAGTTCTTGTCTGCATACCATTGCTTCTGATCCTGTCTGCAATCATCCCGACTGCAGCATACCGCATACTTTGTAAAGAAAGTGTAGTCGAAAGACTAAGAGAAAACTAAAAAATCTGCAGTCTCTGATCTGTTAAACAACGCAGAAAGAGACTGCTTTTTTCTTGCTTTTGATACGATAACATGATATCATTAGAAAAGCATTGATCTAAATCGACAAGTGGAAACAGGGCGAATTCCTGTACATTCCAATTCACCGGAAATCCGGCTTGATCACTGCCTTCATAGCAATAAATACATTTCGGAGAACAGAATGACAAAGACAATTTTTATAATAGAAGATGACAATGCACTGAATAACGGTATAGCCCTGGCACTTAAAAATACCGGATATTCCTTTAAGCAGTTTTACACCCTCGGCGAAGTCAAAGATCCCGATACCGCTGATCTTATTATCCTTGATGTAAATCTTCCGGACGGAAACGGATTTGATTTCCTTGAAAGATTTCGCCGAACATCCGACACACCGGTGATAATTTTGACGGCAAATGATCTGGAGACAGATGAAGTCACAGGACTGGAACTCGGAGCAGATGACTACATAACCAAGCCGTTCAGCCTTATGGTTTTAAGAGCAAGAATAGATAAAGTATTAAAAAGATCATCACAGTCTCAGTCATCATGCTACGACGACGGAACATTTAGTTTCGATTTCGAAAAAATGGAGTTTTCGGTTAAAGGAGAATCCGTCGAACTCAGCAAAACCGAGCAGAAGCTTTTAAGGATTCTTGTAAAAAACAAAAATCAGACTCTGACCCGAGAAAAACTAATCGATGCGATATGGACGGGAGACGAGGAGTATGTTGACGAAAATGCTCTTTCAGTAACCGTGAACCGACTGAGAAAAAAGCTTGATGCAACAGAAAGCATACGTACAGTTTACGGCATCGGATACGTCTGGAGGATGAGCTGATGTTCGGGATAAAAAGAACTCTGGACCGCCTTGATAAAATGCTGGAAGACGGAATAAACGGAACATTCAGGGAATCGGATTACAATGAGACAAGACTTTCAAAACTTGAATCGAAATGGCTGCGTTATCTTACTTCGTCAAAGCTTTCAGCACAGAAAACTGAGGATGAGCGTAAAAAACTGAAGGAGCTTGTCTCAGATATTTCACATCAGACAAAGACACCTCTTTCAAACATCCTTCTGTACACTCAGCTTCTTGAAGAACAGCCGCTTGATGAGCAGAGCCGTATGTGTGTAAAAGAGATACGCTCACAGTCTGAAAAACTTGAATTTCTGATAAAATCCCTTGTCAAGACATCACGCCTTGAATCAGGAACTTTTCAGATGACTGTTTCTGAAAACGAAACGGATGCTCTTGTAAAACGCGTCATAGAACAGGTGACTCCATCTGCAAAAGCAAAAAATATAAACATAGAATATTCATCAGAAAATGCCACAGCTTGCTTTGATATCAAGTGGACGACGGAAGCGATTTTCAATATAGCAGACAATGCAGTAAAATATTCGCCGGAAAACAGTACCGTAAAGATCAGCGTAGAGCCGTATGAGATGTTTGTGTGCATAACTGTATCTGACAACGGTCCGGGTATCCCTGAAGATGAACAGCATCTGGTCTTCGGCAGATTCTATCGCGGAAGAGATGTAAGAGAACAGAACGGCGTAGGAATAGGACTATACCTCAGCCGTCAGATAATCGAAAGCCAGGGCGGATATATAACTGTATCCACATCAGAAGAAAACGGGGCAGAGTTTAAAGTTTTCCTGAGAAAGAGCTGATTTAGTCATAAATCAGAGCGGGGTACGGGGCGAAGTACCGAAATCACTGCATATAATGGCAATCCGGCGAAGCCAGATTGCCGACTTGAATATTATTTTCTCACGAAGCAGTGAATAATTGTACAACATCGATAAACTCGAAAAATTAAAGAAAAAATCGAAAAAAAGTGTTGACAAGAGCTTTACAGCGTGATATAATTAAAAAGCTGTCGGACGAGAGAACAGCTCAGAGGACAGACCAATAAGTATCTTGAAAATTGAACAATGCACTAAATAAAACCCTTGAAGATTCTTTGAGATTTCTCGAAAAGAATTATTTAAGAAGTCAAGCAGAAGACAAAAAAATCTGCAAGCTAAGTATTCTATTTTAGAGTACAGGATAG
>JBGUVZ010000175.1:0-2464 GCA_045220685.1 Oscillospiraceae bacterium
TATCAAAAGTGCTACTCACTGTACCGACCTTGAAGCTGCTCAAAAGGCAGAACGATTAAGAAATCTGGCGATTTTTGAGCATGAAGATTTTACGTTTGAAACGGTGCTTTCTACTGACAGAAATCTTGAATTACTGAGACGAGCAAAAAAGGCTGGATATTTTATACGCGGAATTTATGTTCTTACTGCAGATCCTGAGATCAATGTAGCAAGAGTTAATGCAAGAGTTGCTTTGGGAGGTCATGACGTACCTGAAGATAAGATTATCAGTCGTTATGAGCGTGCATTAAATCTTATTCCACAGCTTGTTGAAGTATGCGATATTTTACATGTTTATGACAATACTCAATTACCGTTTAGAATTTTCAAGAAAAGAAAAACAGTTTACTATCATTGGAGTAATAAATACTGGAATGAACAAGCAATTTCAAAACTGACTAGAATACCGGAAGAAAGTTTTGAAGAAAATCAGAAATAAACACTTCACCATATCGGATATAGAGATCATCAGGGGAGAGTGAGCATTAATGACCAACTTTGAATTTTTAAACAGCAAATCCGAATACGCCTTGTTTTCATCCGCAGCAATTGAAGCTGAGAAGGTCTATGCTACCTCTCCGGCGATGTGTGCGGTGGGATGCCGTAAGGCGCTGGAACTGGCTGTGAAATGGGTTTATTCTGCGGATAATACCATTTCGATGCCGTACAAGGATAACCTTCAGTCACTTATCCATGAACCGACGTTTCGTTTTGCACTGGACAGTCAGACGTGGAGCAAGTTGCCGTTTATCATCCGTCTCGGAAATCTTTCTGTTCATACTGAGAAATCTGTAAACAAGGCGGATGCCTTGCTTGCTCTCGAAAGTCTGTTTGAGTTTATTGAATGGCTGGATTATTGTTACGGTTCGGACTATGAGGAGCGGCATTTTGATGTTTCGCTTATTCCGACTGAAAAGGTCGTTATCGACACTAAGAAGATAAAAGAGCAGGAATCCCTTATTGAGCAGAAGGACAGCGAGATAAAGGCTTTACAGGAAAAAATCGCTCAGATGTCTGAAACTCTCACTGCTGAAAAAGAGAACAATCAGAACAGCCGTGCATTTACTCCGGTGGATATTTCTGAGTTCAAGACCCGTAAGATATACATCGACGTTGACCTTAAATCGATGGGATGGAAGTTTACCGGTACTGATGCGGATGTTTATGAGGAATATGAAGTTACCGATATGAATGGCGTCATCGGTCAGAAAGGCTACTGCGATTATGTTCTTTTCGGACGTGACGGACTTCCGCTGGCAGTAATTGAAGCCAAGAGATCGAGTACTGATCCGAACAACGGCAGGAAACAGGTATCTCTGTACGCTGACTGTCTGGAGCGGAAATTCGGGCGCAGACCGGTTATGTTCACTACCAACGGATTTGAAACATACTTCTGGGATGACAAGGTTTCGCCGCAGAGAAAAGTCAGCGGATTCTTTACAAAATCGGATCTTGAAAAGCTGATCAATCGCCGTGAAACACGTAAAAATCTGATCAATGTTCCTATAGACGATAAGATTACAGACCGTTACTATCAGAAAGAAGCAATCCGTGCGGTATGCGAGCATATTAAACAGGGATTTCGAAAGGCACTTCTTGTTATGGCTACCGGTACAGGCAAGACCAGAACTGCATCAAGTCTTACTGATGTTCTGAGCCGCGGCGGATATATCACCAATATTCTGTTCCTTGCAGACAGAACAGCACTTGTTAAGCAGGCGAAGGATGATTTCAAGAACTATCTGCCGGATATGTCGCTGTGTAATCTGTGCAGTAACAAGGATGACAGGAATGCACGTATAGTGTTCTCAACTTATCCGACCATACTGAATGCAATCGACAGCACGAAGACAAAGGACGGAATACCGCTGTTTTCTCCGGCTCATTTTGATCTTATAATCACGGATGAAAGCCACAGAAGTATTTTCAAGAAGTACCGTGCGATATTTGAATACTTCGATGCGATAATGGTTGGACTGACGGCTACACCTAAAATGGACGTTGACCGCAATACTTACGATTTCTTTGAAGTTGAAAACGGTGTGCCGACTTATGCCTATGATTACGAAACTGCCGTATATACCGATCATGTACTTGTTCCGTACTACAACTATGAAGTCAAGACCAGATTCCTTGAAGAGGGCATCACTTACGACAACCTTTCTGAAGAAGACAGAGAACGTTATGAAGATGATTTTGCCGAAGACGGCTATGTACCTGACTTTATTCCGTCGGCGGCTCTCAATCAGTTTGTCTTCAACGAGAAAACAGTAGATACAGTTCTTCAGGATCTTATGGAGCGGGGCATTAAAGTCCACGGCGGAGACAGACTTGGAAAGAGTATCATTTTCGCTCAGAACAAGGATCATGCTGAGTTTATCGTTCAGAGATTCAATAAACTTTATCCGGCGTATAACGGTACTTT
>JBGUVZ010000176.1:0-2572 GCA_045220685.1 Oscillospiraceae bacterium
TGTCAGTTATCAGGTTTTACGACCAAACCGTGGCAGATGGTATCAGAGTTTTTTTTGAAAAAAATGGAGGTAACATACAAAATTGACAGTCACGAAACAACAGGCTTAATTTGATACGGCTGTGATTGTGTAGACTGCCATTTTATGCTGCCGATACCAAAGATTGGTGCACAGGTAATATCGCTGAATTGCAGATAAACCGGCGTTGCTGGATCGCAATGACGTTGTCGCTCCTCTGAACCGCCGGTTTGATATTTTCAAAATGATTACGGTTTTTTTGCCGGAAGTTCTTTAGAAGAAATTTCTCTCGCCTACCGCTTTCAGTTCCTTATAGGTGCCGTTAATCTCTCCGGTATAACCTCCGCTCATGAAAGTTATTACAAAATAAAGATCTCGGCCGAAGTCGTAGTGGAAGTAGATGGTTTTCGGAATACTGAATTCAAACATGTTGTGATCAAATTCCTGCATTGATACGCACTCGGTAAATCTTCCCGGTTTTCCTAGAACAAACTCATACATATGGCTGAAATAGTCAAGATTGAAAGTATAACCGATATAGTCGCAAAGTTCTCTGAATGTGATATCTTCTGTAATTGCAAGTACCCGGTAAACTTTAGTGCCTAAACCTTTCGGATATATTTTTATTTTGATTCCTGACATGTTGTCCTCTTCTAGTTTTGTTTTTAATTTAATTACGGATGTAAATCAGCGTATTTCCCGGAAACAGAAATATTTTCCTTTCATACCGGAATATACAAACGATAAGTATACAATGTAAAATTAGCAAAGGATCCCTCTAATGCGAAAAAAGTCACGTTTTGGCAAAAAAAGAACGAACAGATGTCGTATGATATGTTGTTTTTGTTATAGTAGCGTGTTGAGAATATGTTAATCTGCGCAACCGGTCAGATAATGCTTGCAACCGGTACGCATTCAGATGAACCGTTAAGGAAATAACCGTTTATGTGTAGTGAAACCGAAATTAAAAGAAACGAACTTCATAGAAAAATAGATCGCCTCTGGGAAATTTTCTGGACCGGTGGTATTACCAATCCTCTTGATGTTGTTGAGCAGATGACCTATCTGATGTTTATAAAGGATTTGGATATAGCAGATCTGAAAAGACAAAAAGAATCAGGTATGCTCGGTATCCCGTATCAGAGTATTTTTTCCGGTAAGGTTGAACTGGGCGGACGCACGGTCGATGCACAGTCGTTGCGTTGGTCGGAGGTAAGGAAGATAACTTCGCCGGAACTGCAGCATAAAATAATGCGAGATCAGGTTTTTGATTTTATTAAAAATATACATCCTGATAAGGAAAGTGCCTACAGTACCTATATGGATGATGCTATTTTTAAAATCAGCACTCCTCAGATGTTTGACAATATTGCAAGATCTCTGGATGAAATCTACACCGATATGCAGGAATTGCATAATGCTGATGTAAGAGGTGATGTTTATGAATATCTGCTTTCAAAAATTGCCCAGTCCGGTGTGAACGGTCAGTTCAGAACGCCAAGACATATCATTAAAATGATGGTTCAGATGATGGATCCTAAGCCGGATGATATCATCTGCGATCCGGCATCGGGAACATCAGGTTTCCTGGTTGCCGCCGGAGATTACCTTAAAAAGGTATATAAAACTGAGATTTTTCACAATAAAGAAAATCGTGAGCATTTTATGAATAATATGTTCCACGGCTATGATATGGACAGAACAATGCTTCGTATAGGTGCCATGAACATGATGACCCACGGTATTGATAATCCTTGCATTATGTATAAGGATAGTCTGTCCATTGATAATACTGACCGTGATAAATATTCTCTTATTCTTGCTAATCCTCCTTTCAAAGGTAGTCTTGATGCCAGCATCGTAAGTCAGGATCTTCAGAAAATATGTTCTACTAAAAAAACTGAACTTCTATTTTTAGCTCTGTTTGTAAAAATGCTCAGAATAGGCGGCAGATGTGCCTGTATTGTCCCTGATGGTGTACTTTTCGGATCTTCCAATGCTCATAAGGCTATAAGGAAAGAAATTGTTGAAAATCAAAGACTGCAGGCGGTTATATCAATGCCTTCGGGAGTGTTCAAACCATATGCCGGAGTTTCTACAGCTATATTGATATTTACTAAAACTGACCATGGCGGAACCGATGATGTATGGTTTTACGATATGACTGCGGATGGACTAAGTCTAGATGATAAGCGAATGCCTATAGCAGATAATGATATCGATGATATTATTCAGCGTTTTAAAAATCTTGAAAATGAAAAGAAACGAGCAAGAACTGACAAGTCCTTCATGGTTTCAAAACAGGACATTGTTGAGAACGGTTATGACCTTTCTATCAATAAATACAAAAAAGTTGAATATGTTCCTGTAGAATATCCTCCTACTTCTGAAATAATGGCCAATATCAAAGAGTTGGAACAGCAGATAGGACAGGAACTTCTAGAACTGGAAAAATTGTTGAATCAATAAATTAAGATTTGTAGGGATTATGATGGAATATAAAAAGCTTGGTGATATTTGTGATGTCGTTTCTGGGGGTACGCCATCAAGATCC
>JBGUVZ010000177.1:0-4337 GCA_045220685.1 Oscillospiraceae bacterium
TTCCTTCAGGCGTGGAACGAACTTATGTTTGCAAACATTTTCAACAGTGAAAAGCGTTTCAGCACTCTTCCTGTTGCAATCAATACATTCTTCGGTTCATATACAACAAAGTGGGGACCGATCGGTGCGGCACTTGTTATCGCTACTTTCCCGACGCTGTTCGTATATGCGTTCATCAGCAGAAAGATCCAGGAAAGTCTTATTGCTGGTGCAATCAAGGGATGATTTAAAGTGTTTACTAGTATAGCAGATTTTAAATAACTTATCTTTTGGGGATTATCGCTAAGCGCGACTTACCCATTGTGCCAAATAATGCGATATGTAAAGTTAATTAAAAACGTTTATACTAGTCAATATGCACAAAGCGTGTATTTTATAATTACATAAAGTGCTGAACTTTGTGATAGACGGTTGACAAATCAGTGATGATGCTATATAATAAAAACATCAGTTAAAGATGTTACGTAAAACATTGATAACTGGTATTATCAGAAGGGCAAAGCATCTGAAAAGATGTGACGCAAAGCTATAGGGACTGTGGAATGTCAGCCAGCTGCAATGATAATAAATACTTTTAATTAGTATTTACTACGAATTGCACAGACACTGATAAATGAGAATAACCCACAGTACTAAGTACTGTGGGTTTTTTGATTTTACAGGCTGATAAAACGGATTATATGGGAACCGTGAAATGGGGTCTATGGTATAAGAACAGTTTCGTTGGGGGACGGGACAGTTCAAATGATTATTGGGTATTTCGGAGATGAAAAAAGGGGAAGAAGACAAAGTCTTGTTGGGGGACAGGACTTGTCACCGGGACTATTGAGGATCACTTCTGCTGGGGAAAGCGTCGGAGTTGTGATAGTGTTGTTGGGGAACAATGTTATTGCGGATTATTGCGAGGCAGGACCGGTAGGGGTAAAAAGAAATAGTTACAGGGGAAATGATATAGGCTGATGAGGATTTCTGATCGGCGGGGCGATATGAGATAGTTTTTGTTGGGGAACAATTACTTAAGGATTATTGGAAGGATCGACCGGGGTATTTAAGGAAAATGGGGATAAAATCACGAGAAAAAAATAAGATGCATCATTTGTGTGATGCATCTTATTTTTTTCTGGGAAAAATCAGAGTCTTTTCATACATGACAAGTAAATAATCACGCCTTTCACTGACAGTTTATCAGGCGTGAAAGGCGTATATGCTTCTTATTTCTTTTTAGGAATGTAGATCTGGGTGATCATATCACCGTTTATAAGGCGTACATTGTTTTTTTCTTCGACTTTGATCCAGTTGTCTTTTATCGCAATAACATTAGCCTTAAATCCGCTGAGTTCACCTTCGACGCAGATAATAACTTCTTTTCCAATGCATTCATTAAGCATTTCGAGTGGCATAGTTCTTTTTACTCCTTTCCTTTTCATTCTTATATTCTTTTTAATAATTATTTTTCTTCCTCTGTCTCTGCTGACGATGATACAGAACACCAGCAGAACAGCGAGAAATATGTAACAGTATGATGGAATGTTAAACACCTCCCAGGAAATGAACGGTTTTTAAAACCTCAAAATTCCTTTTCACAGTTTTTCAGTATATCATAAACAGATATCAAAGTCAAATCAAAATTGTGAAAATGCTGTATTGCCATATTTGCTCGATAGTGTTATAATTATAAAAGTATTATGCTAACGGAAACGCTGGTCTTATCATGACCGGAGATTCCTTTTACACGGTTTGCAGAGAAAAAACCAGGATAATACGGAGGAGTTCCCAAATGTTAAAAAAAATAATAGCTTCACTTCTTGCACTTAGTATCTGCGCTGTGGTCACATCGTGTGACAGTAAGGAAAACAGTACGGCTGAAAAGAAAGATACATCTTCGGAGACGGGAAGCAGTAAGTCAGACAGTACATCTGATGCTTCAGATGAAGCAGAGAGCACTGAGGCATCGGTTCAGGTATCGTATGACTTTAATGGTATTGCCAGTGAAAAGGCGATTAAAATGCTTACGTCAGACAAATATCATCTTAAATTCAGCACTGATGTTTCAGGCGAGTCGATGAGTCAGGAGATCTATTACACAAAGGACGGCATTCTTGTCAATGTCAACTTTATGGATACTGTATACAGTAATCTTTACAAGGACAATACCCAGTATACTATAATCGATGATGTATATTACAAGCTTCCTGTTGAGGATACGGATGCAGCTTCAGTAGATATGTTTGAAGATTACGGATATGTAAGCAGCGGAGAAACAGAGCTTGACGGCAAGAACTATAAATACGATGAATTCTATCAGGGCACTACCGGTGCATATTCAAAGTTTATCATGGAAGGCGACAAGCTTTATGCGATAAAGAATTATGATGATACCGTTATGAGGATCGAGACTCTTGACGACAGTTTTGATGACAGTGCAGTTTCAGTTCCAGAGAGGGCAAAGGAAGTCAGCCAGGATGAATTCAATACGATATTCCTTCAGAAAGTAGCAGGAGTTACATCAGAATAATCCAGCGGAGAATATTACACAGACTGATTGGTTGAAAATATATAAAAACGCTTGTTGGTTTCTGTGCATATTTTATTTCTCTGACAATATTGATTTATTAAAGAATTAATAGGAAAAAATCTATTGACAAACAAATTCTAATGTGCTAAAATACCAATTGTAATAAACAATAAACCTGTGATGCGAAGATAAAATCATGTCATGCGCCTACAGAGAGCGGGGATGCTGGAAAACCGCGGAAATGCAGTATGGTAAATGGATCGCTGAGGGTGAAGTGAAAAGTACTCATGTATTTAGTAGCGGAAACGTAAGCCGGCGTTAACGGCAGAAAATGTGTTGGCATTTTCGTAAGCGGTCTGATCATATCAGACAATTAAGGTGGCACCGCAGAGTTGATTCTGTCCTTATGTACCGGAAACGGTACATAAGGATTTTTTTGTGTCCGGGGTCTATTACGATACTGACAGCACTCCACAAAAACTTTTTATTTTTTGAAAGGATGTTTAATCATGGAAAACGTAAGCGAAAAAAGAGTAGTTAAAACAGAGGAAACTACCGGACTTGGACTCAAGGAAATTATTCTTGTGGCAATTCTTCTTGCTGCCGGTGCAGTACTCAAGGCATTTGCAGGTTCAATTATCAACTTCGGCGGTATGAAGCCTAACTTTATCATTGCTATGTACTGCCTTGCAATCATCGTAATCAAACCTCGTTTCCGCGATGCTGCTATCATCGGTATTCTTGCAGGTGTTACATGTCAGTTCCTTCCTGGTACTCCAGGTATCAACATCATAAGTGAGCTTGTAGGTGCAATTGTTATGTATCTTATGATCAAGCTTCCTGTAAAGTTTGACAAGGTTGACCTCAGACCAACAATCAGTACTGCAGTTGCTACATTTTTAAGCGGTATGACTTATCTCGGCCTTCTTTACATTCTTTATTTTGCTGGTCTTAACAAGGAACAGCCTGTTGCTCTTGCAGTATTCCTCGGAATCATTGCAGGTACAACTCTTATCAATACAATAATAGTTACACTTCTTTATGTACCTGTAAAGCTTGCATTCAAGAAGTAATCAAAATCATTATTTAAGAAATATAACTGGTAGTGAATGTCAGATCAATTCCGGCATTCACTATACTTTTGGTATAACAAATAACAAACGGAAGGGAATAATCAGATGATCGAGTTTAAGAATCTGAAGTTCAAGTATGCAGGAGCAAAGAAACTTGTTCTTGACGATATCAATCTTACAATTGAAGACGGCGACTTTATCGGTGTTATTGGCCCGAGCGGTGCCGGTAAATCAACACTCACATATGCCATCAACGGTACAGTGCCTCATCATTTCAAAGGCGATTTTTACGGTGCGGTTATTGTAAACGGTATGGATACGGTAGAAAACAAACCGGATAAGATAGCTGCTGAAGTCGGCTGCGTGTTCCAGGATATTGATGCGCAGATGACTGCGACTATTGTTGAGGACGAGATACTTTTCGGCCTTGAAAACTTCGGATGTCCGGCAGATGAGATAGAGGAAAGAATCTCTGAAGCTCTTTCTGCTCTTCATATTGAAAAACTCAGAACAAGAAGCATAGGAACACTGAGCGGTGGACAGAAACAGAAAACAGCCATCGCAGCAATGATCGCACTCAGACCGAAGATCCTTGTTCTCGACGAACCTACCGGTGAACTTGATCCTCAGAGCAGCCTTGAAATATTCCGACTTCTGAAAGATCTTAACCGTAAATACGGAATGACGATAATCGTTGTTGAACAGAAGATCATGCTTCAGTGTGAATTTGCTGATAAGCTTCTTGTTGT
>JBGUVZ010000178.1:0-4037 GCA_045220685.1 Oscillospiraceae bacterium
TTATACCATAATCTGATTATCAGTACAAGGCTAAATAAACAGTAATGACCGCCTCTGAGAGACGGCCATTGCTATTTAAGTATTCAAAACAATACTCATCCGTTCATTGAAAACGCTGTCCGGTATAAAGTAAAGCGATGCAGGATAAGATATCTCATCTTCCGGAATATCCATGATTATTTTCTCGCATTCATCTGTGATAAGCGTCTCCCAGTCGTCCGGAACCACATATCCGCCGTCAACTTTCTCTATCTGCGGATGAAACGGGTAATATGTGTAGTATTCGCTTTCAAGGGCGTTGCTTCCGCTCTTTATTTCACCGCCGGCATACAGTAGTCCTTCACCTTTTATTATCGGGATAACATAGGTTTTGCCTTTTTTCACTGACACTACTCTGTCACACACGAACTGCTGGTCTTCAACTGTTATAACATCTCCTGCGGAAAGATCACCGCGAAGAACTCTGTTCACTTTTATCTTATAGGCTACAGTTGACTGTTTATCGAAAAGTTCTCCGTCAGGGCCGAATTTTTCATATGTATAGGAATACTCGTAGTTATTCACCCACATATCAAGTATTTCCCCCTCGACAACCGAAGATTCATTTGCACAGATATCTTCCCGGAACCTGTCTATATCAAAAGAACTAATACTCATTTCGGCGGTATTGTTGTAACCTTCAATTTCTGGTTTTTCGGTATTTCCGACCAGTTTGCTGTAATACAGCGGAGCGCCTGATCTCTGAGTCGGTTCAGCATCCTTTACAGTACTTTCCGGAGATATTTCACTTGTGCTTTTCGAATCGGAGGATACTGATTCTGTGTAGGCTTCACTTTCCGCTTCAGTACTCTCCGAAGATATTTCAGTTATGATCTCTGTATCGGTGAATACTGGTTCTGTATAAGCATCAGTTTCTGCCGCGTCAATCTCTGAAGATACTTCAGTCGTAATAACAGGATCAATATACAGCTGTTCCGAGTGAAGATCCTTATTAAAGAATCCAGCCTTATCTGCTCCGAAAAGTCCTGCACCGACAACTGCAAGGCACAGCACCGAAGAAAACACACGGATCTTTCTGTTTTTAGCTTTTCTGAAATCTGCCGAAACTGCTTTTAAATCATCAGCCTCTGATATATACCGGCGGTCGATACCTGATAATGCATCACGTAAATCATTCTTTTTCATCTGCTCATCCCCTCAAGGTATTTCCTGAATTTCTTTCGTGTACGCATAAGAACAGTTCTGACATTTCCTTCTTTTATGCCGTAATTTTCAGCTATAACACTGATATCCTCAAAATAGTAATACCGCCTGATAAATACGCTTCTGTCGCGGCTGTTAAGTGTTGAAAGAAAATCATTCAGATCTTTCAGAAGATCGTCACTGTCTGAATCTGAAACGAAGCTGTAAAGTTCATTTATCACAGCATCTTCAGCACTCATGATATCATCCGGCGATACTGAAAAGATATCAGCCATCTTCACAACGGTATTACGGTCCGGCTGGCAGATATCCCGCTCCCATTTGGATACCATCGTTCTGGTAACATACAGTTTATCAGCAAGCTGTTCCTGCGTTAATCCTGCTTTCATCCTTAATTCTGCAATTTTCTGACCGGTCAGCATATCTGTCATCACCTCTTCCTTTGATTTAATTATAACCGATGGGTGATACATAGTAAAGAAACCATTTGTGACACTCCGCCACCGCACATAAGTAATGGCCGCCTAAGTGAGACGAACACAGCAGAAGACCGAAGATCGCATTAAGCAATCTTCGGCCTTCCGTACTATGAAAATCATTTATGGCATTTTATGATTAAGTCTTCGGTTTCACCGTCTTCATTCACTGTTGTTCCTGTGATGTATGAAAGTGTGTCTCCGTCTGCGGAAAGAATGATATCGCGGCAGTTTCCGCCGTATTCGCCTGTGCTGGTAACAAAGCGGATCTTGTGGTCACCGTCTTCGGTCTTGGTCTCGTCAAAATATGATACGCCGCTTTCAAATCCATCTTCACCTGTAGCAGTTACCTTGTACGGTTTGTCTCCGCTTCCCTCTGCAAAAGTAATGGTAAAGTTACCGTCAGCAGCTTTCCAGGTACCTTTAAGAAGATCAAATATTTCACTCTTTGAAAGTCTGACTTTTCCACGGGATTTTCCGCTTCCTGAACCTTCGCCTTCTTCCCCGCCTTCACCGGTTCCGGATTCATCTGAACCCTCGCCGTCTGTAGATGCATTTTCTTCTTCCTTCAGCTGAAAATCATCAAGGTCACCGAGATAGGTACAGCCGTTCTTTTCTGCCTTGCTTGTAAGAAGAAATTTAAACTCTTCGTTCTTCAGATCCTTGACCTTAAGATTTGTACTTTCATTCAGGTCTACCTCAGCCATGGTCACAGCACTGACATCGCCTTTGATCGATACACTTTTTTTCTCGGCGTCATAGCTGCATTCAATGTTTTCGGTGATCTCGTTTTCCTCAGCATCGTAAACCTTTACTGTAACATCTTCCGCTTCAAAGTTTTCAATGGCAAAATTGAGTTTGAGTTCCTCCTCTGACTCAGTTGAGTTCAAAAGCTTGATTGAAGACTCGTCTTCCTCGTATATCACATTGTCAGCATATTCGTACTTTGTTCCATCCTCCTTGCCACATCCGGTGAGAGATGCAAGAGCAAAAACAGATGATACCATTATTATTAACAGTTTACGTTCCATAGCATAACTCCCCTTATCATAAACCGATACGGATAAACAGTATTATCAACTGTTATGATCCGGCGATTTAAGAATGCACAGATAACTCTGGATCCGTGCAGCACCCGTACTTGATTATGTATAGATTATAGCATATTTTTAATAATAAAACAAGCGTTTTCACTAAATTTTCAATTAAATTTATATCGGGTTCTAAAACCAGCTCTCTATTCTTCCCGTATAAGCAGCGCACGATAATATTAGTACTATAAAAATCATGTACAAATCTGATACAACAAATAAAAGATAAATTTCTTCCCGTCAAAAATCATAAAAAAATATTCGAATGTTGATTGACTTTTTAAGTAATTTAAGCTATACTATAATTGTAAAGTTTAACACGCCTAGGGCGGTGGTGCAAATCATAATATAGCAAATTTGTACCATAGACAAATCTCAGGAGGATTGGATATTTATGAAGTGTAAAGAAAACTGGAAACGATTTCTGTCATTTATGATATCAGGGATGATGGCTACAGCCTGTGCTGCGTTTCCGGCAGAAAACCTGCTTGGTGACGGAAACAGCCCGTACCAGTCGCTCGCTGTATATGCAGCAGAGCAAAAAATCGAAAGCTTTTCATTAAGTGACGTTACTATGACCGATGCATACACGGTCAATGCTTTTTCAAAGGAGATCACATATCTTCTTTCCTTCGATACTGAAAAGCTTCTCGCAGGTTTCAGAGATAATGCGGGGCTTTCCACAAACGGTGCAACCAGATACGGCGGATGGGAAAATTCCCTTATCGGCGGTCACAGCGTAGGTCACTATATGACAGCTATTGCTCAGGCATATGCCAACCCGCTGACAAGCGCAGAACAGAAAGACAAGCTCTATTCCAAGGCAAAAACTCTTATCGACGGTATGAAGATCTGTCAGCAGAATTCCAAAGGTAAACCAGGATTCCTCTGGGCAGCTACCATACCGAACAAGGGTAATGTTGAACAGCAGTTCGACAACGTTGAAAACGGCAAGACAAACATCATTACAGAGGCATGGGTACCGTGGTATACAATGCACAAACTTATCGCCGGTATCAATGATGTTTACAATCTTATGGGATACGAGCCTGCAAAGGATGTAGGTTCATCACTCGGTGACTGGGTATACAACAGATGTTCAAAGTGGAGTGACCAGACTCACAACAGAGTTCTCGGTATCGAATACGGCGGTATGAACGACTGTCTTTATGATCTCTATCTCATAACCGGAAAGGACACTCACGCTGCCGCTGCCCACTATTTTGACGAAACTGCACTTCATGAAAGAGTTCTTCAGGGCGGTACA